>JACRGU010000020.1 GCA_016212245.1 Nitrospirota bacterium | reverse complement strand
TGCCAGCAATTACACCGGTGAGACAATGATGGACGGAAGATTGAAAATACTGGCTGTTCTGCCATTTCTGCTTGTCATAGTGTCCTTCATTACCACAAAGGTAGTTAATTTTGAGTCTGCACTAACAGCAAAAGAAAAACAGGTGTTAGAATTTACCCCCGAAAAAATAGAGATGATAGAGAGACAGGCATTAGTTGTCAAAAATGACCTGAAGGGCCCGATAAAAACTATTAAATCTACACTATCGAGGGATTTTCCCTCAAAACCACTTTCAGCGATTGCCCCGCAGATAGCACGTAATGGCGGTGAAAAAATAATTGAGGGAACAGTCTCTCTGATAGTTATTGGAGGGGAGAAGAAAATAGCAATTGTAAATGGAGTTGTAGTAAAAGAAGGGGACAGTGTTGGTGGGATGAAGATAGCAAAAATAGAGAAAGATAGGATATTAATAAAATCCAACGGAACAAAATGGTTACATCTGGAGGGCATAAAATGAGAAATCTCTTATTAATTTTGTTACTGCTTTCTTTTGTATCCTGCACTACTACTAAACATGTTCATGAGGCAGAAAAGGCATGGGATACGAAAGAACCAGTAGTCAGCAGTCAAGAGTCAACCCTGAATCAAGTTCAGGGCATGGGTCAAAAGCCAGAGGTAAAAACACCTGAGTTCATGCCTCTCGCTGAGGAGCTTTCGCCATTAAAAACCAGAATCATTTCTATCTCAGCAAGGAATACCCCATTAAGGGATGTCCTCCATGTGATAGCAGAATCAACAGGACTGAATCTTGTGATGGAAAAGGGAGTAAATCCTGAAGTCCTGGTGACTATAACATTGAAAAATGTGAGCGCAGAGGATGCCCTCAACGCAGTATTCACATCTGTTGACTACTTTTATTCAATAAAAGAAAATACGCTCACTGTAAAGGCTATGGATACAAGGATATTTGAATTCGGACAGCCCTCGGTTATTCAGGATTATACGGTTGATGTTGGAGGAGACATACTCGGTGGAGCAACAGGCGGGACTCTTACAACCGGCGCAGCTACAACTGGAACTACCAGCATAAAAGGTAGTGTAACCCAGAAGATAGAGGCTGACAAGGCTTCTTTTAAACTCTGGGATGTAATAGAGAAGGCAATAGGTGGTCTCATCGAGATAAGGCCACAGGCAGTTACTGCGGACACCTCTGTATTACAGCCAAATTTTAGTGTGAACAGGTTAACAGGGACTATAGTGGTGACAGCCACCAAAAAGGACCTGGAAAAGGTAGAGCGCTATCTGGATGCACTAAAAAAAATCCTCAACAGACAGGTACTGATTGAGGCGAGGATTGTAGAGGTACAGCTTACAGACAGCCTGAAATACGGCATTGATTGGAGTTTTATTGAGGACTGGAAAGGTGTAGGCAGATTAACTATCGGTACTGAGAGGTTTACAGAAGTGATAGGCACCACTGAATCTGCCTTCCAGATTGGTTTAACCGGCGTAAATTTCAGCTCGGTGCTAAGGGCACTTCAGCAGCAGGGTGAGGTAAGGGTACTGTCTAACCCGAGGGTAAACATAATGAACGGACACACAGCACTTTTGAGTGTGGGAAGGAATGTAAACTTCATATCAAGGGTCGAGACAACCACTACAACTGCTGCAGGGGCTGCCCCCACAACTACATTTACTGTACAGACCAGCAGTGTTCTCTCTGGTATTATCCTCGGCATTGTGCCATATATAAATGAAACTGGAGAAATATCCATGGCCATTACACCAATAGTCTCTGACCTTGTGAGGCTTGATGAGAAAAGAATAGGCACTCAAGGCGAAAATATAATAGAGATTTCTTTGCCTACAGTAGATTTGAGAGAACTGAGTACTACGGTCAAGATTAAAGACGGTCAGATGGTCATAATTGGAGGACTTATGTCCAGAAAGGAAAAACTACAGGATAGTAAGGTACCCTTCTTAGGCGATATCCCTCTGATAGGGTATCTGTTCAGGAGTCGGGATAAGGTAGATGAAAAGACAGAGCTTGTTATAATGTTAAGGCCGATGATATTAATATAATAAATGCGTTATGGTCTTTTAAAGGGACATGACAACCATGAAAATTGGAGAATTATTAAAAGCCAAAGGGCTTCTTACTGATGCCCAGCTAAATTTGGCTCTGGCCCAACAGGGTATAACAGGAGACCTGTTAGCTGAAACACTGACAAAACTTGGTTTTGTATCTTCAAAAGAGATAGCTCAGGCATTAGCAGCGCAGGCAGGAATGGATTTCATAGACCTTCATGGATATGTCATACCAGATGATGCCCTGCGTCTTGTTCCGAGAGATATTGCCGAGAGGATGGGCTTTTTACCCATCGGTGTCGAAAAGGGGTGGGGTCTCACTATTGGGATAACCAGTCCAAGTAATATCCTCGCTATTGATACAGCCACAAGGATAGGGGGAAAGCCACCAATGGTCTATATGATTGATACAGAGAGCTTTTATGAAACTATCGAGAAGGCATATTATTTTCTCGAAAACCCTATTCAGCAACGAATCGCTAACACTATTAATGAGATAAAGGCCACCGAAGCGCTATCTGCAGCCACACTATCTCCAGGTATAATTTCCACACTCGTTGAACTATTGATTATGGATGGTATACGAAAAAATGCCACAGACATACATATTAATCCTGCGTCGGAGACCGTGCATGTTTTCTGTCGAATAGATGGTGTTCTACAACATGCATTATGTTTCCCGAAAATAGCCCACAGTGGCATAGTATCAAGGATAAAAATACTTTCACAACTCGATATAGCAGAACAGAGATTACCCCAGGATGGCTCTTTTGCATTCTCTTTTTTGAATAAGAAGTATGATATGCGCATATCAACGCTTCCAACAATATATGGGGAGAATATTGTGATAAGGATTTTAGGTAGTTCCGGGCCTCTATTGAGGATTACAAATTTAGGCTTCAATGAGCATGCTGCCAGGCAGTTGAAAATCCTCTTCTCCAAGCCCCACGGTATAGTTCTAATTACCGGCCCTACTGGCAGTGGAAAAACTACAACCCTCTATGCTGCATTGAGAGAGCTTAATCTCCTTGAAAAGAATGTCCTTACAGCGGAGGACCCTGTAGAGTATAGACTCAGCATGGTTAAACAGACAGAGGTGAATGAAAAGGCAGGATATGATTTTGCGATTGCAGGGAGAAACTTTATGAGGCAAGACCCTGATGTCATGCTGTTAGGTGAACTTAGAGATGAGGAGACAGCAAGGATTGCTATAAGGGCATCCATCACAGGCCACTTAGTCTTAACAACCCTTCATTCAAATGACGCAGTTACAGCAATTCCAAGGTTGATAGACCTTAATGTTGACAGGTTTTTATTGTCTTCTTCGCTCCTCGCTGTGTTAGCTCAGAGGCTTGCGAGAAAGATATGCACAAATTGTAAGACTGAATATCAGCTTAAAGACGGAGAATTGAAGTCTATAGACCTGCCAGAACTTGAAGGAAAGATAAAGACAGCTTATAAGGGCATGGGTTGCCCTGTCTGTAACAATATTGGTTATCGTAGAAGGACAGTCATCGGAGAGATACTCATTGTGGATGACGAGATAAAGGAATTGATTTATTCTGGTTCATCTGTGAAGTCGATAAAGGATACTGCTATCAGGAATGGAATGACGACTATGAGAGATGATGGTATAAGCAAGGCGATTGAAGGGATAACTACATTTGAAGAGGTCTTGAGGGTGGTTGGATAAATGCCACTCTTTTCATATAAGGCAATAGACGGCAGTGGAGCCATGGTAAAAGGGGTTGTAGAAGGGAGAGATATGGATATTGCTTATGATAGTATTGCATCAACAGGGCTGCATGTAATAACTATAAAGAGGTCGAATGAATATATTGGGTATATTGCGAAGAGACTGAGGGCAAGACGCATAAATAGAAAGGATATAATTGAATTCGCAAACAACCTCTCTGTAATGCTCAAGGCAGGCATGCCTATCCTGACCGCAATTTCTGATATAGCGGATGCGATGGAGAACAGGTATTTTCAGGGAAGGATAAACAGCATGAGGAGATTGGTTGAACTTGGTTCTCGTTTTTCTGATGCTATAGCTGCACATAAGGACATATTTCCTGATATCTTTGTGAGACTGATTACAATAGGAGAGGAAACCGGCCGTCTGGATAGAAGCCTTTCTGACATAGCAGCACATTTACAGACGATGGAAGACCTGGCATCTTCTATAAAAAGGGCCCTTATTTACCCGGTCTTTGCTATAGTCACAACTACAGGTGCATTGCTCTTCTGGTTTATCTATGTCCTTCCAAAGGTGATAGTGATCTTTAAAGACATGGGTGTTATACTCCCTCTTCCTACAAGGATACTTTTGTATATGAGTAACTTCAGTCAGTCATACTGGTATCTGATACTGATCAGTCCTGTAATAGCCTTTTTATTGATAAAGATACTAAAACAGAGGGGAGAGACAAGATACTATATTGATATGGCCAAGATGAAATTACCTGTAATGAAACATATTGTCTACAATAAACTGCTTGTATTATTTTCAGAACAATTAAAGATCCTGACAATTGCAGGCATTACGATAGATAGATCCTTCGAGATAATATCCAATGTCATAGGTAACGATGTATTTAAACTGGCAATAACAGAATCGAGAGAGCTTATTACAGCAGGCAGCAGAATATCTGACGCATTGAGAAGATATAAGGTATTTCCGCCATTAGTTGTAAGGATGATCAGTATAGGTGAGGCAAGCGGTACACTCGATAAGCAGTTTTCGTATCTTTCTGAGTATTATCTGAAGAGGCTTGATGATATATCACAGAAGATGGGTAAGATGGTAGAGCCTATCGTGATAGGGGTTGTAGGGCTTCTGTTTGCATTAATAATAATGGGTCTGCTGTTTCCAGTCTATGACCTTATATCAAAATTTGGGAAGATGTAATGGATCTTTTAGAGTTCTACGGATTAAAGGAAGACCCTTTTAAATTAACTCCTGACCCACTGTATTTCTATCCCTCAGGTAGCCATAATGAGGCACTTCTTTCTCTGAATTATGTGATAGAACAGAAAGAGGGATTCTGTCTTATAACAGGGGAGCCAGGTACAGGTAAGACAACCCTCCTTAATGTATTACTCGGAAGATGGAGGGATAATGCCGAGATAGCACTCATACTGACTCCTCGCCTTTCACCTGAGGAGTTTCTGATCTCTGTCCTTGAAGACCTGAATCTTAAACTGAAGGATAAAACCAAGAATGATATGCTGAAGGCATTCAGGGATTTCCTGATAGAAAAATCTCTGGGTGGAAGACGTGTGCTTATAATAGTTGATGAGGCCCAGGACCTCCCCGATGAGACCCTCGAAGAACTGAGGTTGCTTTCGAATCTCGAAACCACGAAGGAAAAACTTCTGCAGATAATCCTGATAGGGCAGCCCGAACTTGAAAAAAGACTCAGGGCTGATAACCTGAAGCAGCTAAATCAGCGGATAACAATACGGGTAAGGCTGAGTCCCTTAACAATCACTGAAACCCCAGATTATATAAATTACAGACTTGTAAAGGCAGGTAAGGGATTTTTAAGATTGGATGAGAAGTCGATGAAACCCATACATAATTTTTCAAAAGGGATACCGAGGATAATCAACCTGCTTTCATCAAGGGCACTAATGTCTGCCTATCTCGAAGGAAGCAATCTCGTTACTTTAAGGCATGTCCATTATGCTATGAGTCATTTAAGCGATAGCACGATTGATAACAGAAAAAGACTATATAAGATAATCTATGGTTTTACAGCCATCATTTTACTAACTATCGTTGGAGTTGTTGTTTATAATTATCTGCCTATTCACAGAGATCAGCAGTCAGCCCTGAAACAAGTTCAGGGCAGAAATCAGACACAGACCCAGACACAAACACCTGAGCCTCCAGTCTCGAACATAGAGCCTTCCTCTACCGCTCCTCTTACAGGTTCTCCTGTTAAACAACAGCCTACTCCTCCATCGCCTGTCTTAAGATATGTTGTAGTTAAGACAAGTGCTGCTAATATCAGGGCAGAGCCCCGTATAGATGCTGATAAGATAAGGCTTGCGTATAAAGGAGAGAGGCTTGCAAGATCTGGTGATTATAAATCAATAGATGCTACTGGCAGGAAGTGGTATAAATTGATGGTGGACAAAGATAGGGTGGGCTGGATAGCTGACTCAGTAGTGATATTAAAAGAGTAGTATATCTACCCCGTTAGAAAGTCTTTCTAACGGGGTCTACTTCACTTCAAGTATCCTTATCCTTTCATTTATCAGTTTTCTTGTCTCAGGGTCAAGATCTTCTATCCTTGATGCATCTCTATAAATCTTAATGGCATCATCGGTTCTGCCGAGCTTCTCTTTAATTCGTGCAAGACCGAGATAGCCATTGATGTCTACTGTCCGCTGAAGCCTTAAATAGTAATCCTGAGCCCTGTCGTAATTCCCCTGTCCCTCATAGAAGAAGGCGATATTGAAAAGGGCATGCTTATTGTATGGCTCGAGGATTACTGCCCTCGATAGATAGCCTTCAGCGTCAGATGGTCTTCCGAGCCTTGCATGGACTATCCCCATGTTGATCAGGGCAGGGACATAATCATTCTCGACATTTATCGCCATCTGTAAGTAATCCATCGCTTCTTCAAATGAGTTTAACTGGAGGAATATGTAAGCGATATTATTCATTATCCTGTAATTCTTCGGCTCGATGTTCAGGGCCTTCTTATAACTCGAGAGTGCATTGGAATAATCTTTCTTCAGTTCATAGTTTCTTGCCATATAAAGATATGCATCTTTCTCTGAAGTGTCCACCTTTGGTTTCTCAACTCCAGCAGCACTTACTTCAGCCTGTTGCGTTTTCTCCTCCTGAACCGGCTGAGCTTCTTCCTTAATCCTTTGTTCTTCTGAAATATCCTCTCCTACCTTTTCCTTCCCTTTTGACTCACGGGTCTTAACTGTCTTCAGTCTTTTCTTTTGACTGTCAACTATTAACTGCCGACCACCGACTTCTTTAGTAACTTGGGCAACCTGGCCTGTCTGAGAGGGGGGAGGGCCTGCGAAATAAGACTGCATCAGATAGATGGCCATAAGCCCCGAAATAATGGTTAAGGCAAAGAGGATAGAAAGAAGAATTATCCGCCTTTTTAGGGCCTCTTTTTTATTCGAATCTAATATTATGTTTTTAAGACCTGGAGGGATGTCTTTTCTCGGCTGCTGGTGGTGTTTTACCTTTAAAAGCAGATCTGCAAGTAGGCTCACGGTGACTCCCCTTCAGTCTGTGTTCTGTCTCTTACCCTGAAGAAAAAATTGGATTTCGGCGTCAGTAGTTTTGAATTTTGAGTTTTGAGTTCTGAGTTTGATTCTAATCTCTGTTCCTTGCCCCTCAGCCTTAAGCCTTTAGCCTTAAGCCTGTTATATATCTTCCATGAATAATCCACCCTTTTATATCTTGTCACAGCATTATAACAGCCAACAGCCTCCCATGTATATCCATATTTATCTATGCAGGTTTTGAGGATTCTTGCCCCTGCCATGATGTTATAACACGGGTCATTAAGAAGCATATTAGCATCTAACCTATACCTCTGAAACCAGTAAGAGTTAATCTGCATAAGTCCAATATCTACCGAACCGTCTAAATTCCTGTTTATTGCCTGAGGATTAAAATTAGATTCGGTCTTAACAATAGCCTGCAGGAGAGAGGGGTTGATACCATAAGTATCTCCTGCATCTTCATAGCAGAATGCATTCGAAATCAATGGGATGGCAAACAATATAAAGGTGATAAACACTAAATAAAATACTATCTTCATACCTCAGATTAAGTATAATAAAAAAAACTTGACATTTCAAGATATTAGATATAATATTTTTAACTAAGGCTTTAGATTTTTTAAGCTTTAAGGGGGACGAAACATGCAACAAAGATCAGGAGATAAGGGTTTCACTCTTGTGGAACTGGCAATAGTGCTGGTAATTATCGGGATAATCATAGGTGCTGTTCTTAGAGGGCAACAGATGATTGAGGGTGCAAAATTAAAGAGGCTCTATAACCAACAGAGAGAAATAATCGCTGCTATATACTCATATTATGACAAATACGGAAAATTTCCAGGCGATGACAATACCGCTGCTACGCGTTGGGTAGGGACTACTAACGGGAATAATAATGGGCAAATTGGCACCAGTGTTGAGTTTGCCTGTACTGAGGGTGCTACTACCGAGACCTGCCAGGCATGGAGACACTTAAGAAATGCAAATCTTATCACAGGGGCTACGACATCTGCTGTAAATCCTACACATGCTTATGGTTTAGCAATAGGTGTTGGATATGCTACTGTTCAAACATTGGCAGCCAACTGGATTGGTTTTGATGAAGTTCCATATGATGTGTGTCAATCAATTGACTTACAATATGATGATGGAGCCTATAATACAGGTAGCATAAGAGGGAGTGGCAACTACGACACAGCAACAAGTGGAAATTTCGACCTTTATTTCAGACTTTAAACAATGAATAGCAGACCCCTATCTGTTAAAGGTAGTTATAGTGCTATACCTATCTATTTTATTAATCCTCCTCGGATATTACTCATTAAGCGTCCCTCCTGATACTGCCTTTGAGGAGGTAGTTAGAAGGACACAGTCTGGTATCATCTTAACCTTGATTGGAGGCGTAATGATGATGGTCTACATCTTTAGACGCTCTAAATAAGGTTATAATCTTTATGGGATATACAGACATAGAAAAACAGAAAGGCTTCACCCTCATCGAAATTGCGATAGTCCTTGTGATTATAGGCATCCTCTTGAGTATCGGCGCAGGGATGGTAGGGACTTTAACTAAAAGGGCTAAGTATAATGAGACAAAAGAAATAATCAATGCAGCAGTAGAGTCAGTGATAAGCTATGGGGCCGCAAATAATAAATTACCAATATGGGGCGACGGCGTTGCCGATGGCAGTATTGACGAATTTGTTGAAGTAATTAGAAA
Source organism: Nitrospirota bacterium (assembly GCA_016212245.1). Classification (GTDB taxonomy): domain Bacteria; phylum Nitrospirota; class Thermodesulfovibrionia; order Thermodesulfovibrionales; family SM23-35; genus JACRGU01. The sequence continues at coordinate 1,585 of JACRGU010000020.1, read as the reverse complement.
TCCCAATGATGCGTGGACAAAACCATTATATTACATCTATGACAACAATTTAACAGATGTAACAATCGGCGGTATTTGTGGCAGAAAGACAACTAATTTAACTGTGAGGATATGCCCTGATGCCGCCTGTTCTACACCAACTAACATATACGATGTAGCCTTTATAGTCCTAAGCGGCAGCGAAAACTACAATAACCAGACAGCAGGAAACCAGGGGGTCACATCAGCAACAACTATAAATGTCTATGAGGTGGATGTCCCTAATATAGATAATTATGCTGGAGATATAAATAGACCAGAACCTTATGATGACATAGTCAAATGGATTACAATTGATGAACTCAGAATTAAGGCAGGCTGTGTAGGCGCACAGCTCAGGATTCTGAATAATGAACTACCGTTTGGCACTAAATCAACTGTATATGCTACTGCTGCTAACCCTGTGCGTATAATTGCTGATGGTGGAGTGCCATTTCCTGACAGTGCTGATCCCGGAACAGAAGTAGAATACAAGTGGTGCATTCAACGAAATCCAGCATCTGCTCCACCAGGGTTAAGTTTCAGGAATGCTCCAGACACAGCAAATATTATATTTAACACAGACTGTTCCGCTTTAGCAGAGGGTTCATGGGTTCAATCAGATAATATTATTATTTATGGAACGCCAAATGAAACTCCATTGAGTTCTTCAAGTAACTACACACTTACTTTTTTTGTGAGAGATAATAATGATTCATCTGGCATTAATGATAATATAACTCAAAAGACATTTGTCTTGACTATAAATCCAACTCCACCACCGGTTATAGTGCGTAATGCCACAGGGACAACTCGCTATTACAGGATAGACGGAGGCTCCTGTGTAACTATGATTAATAATGCCACTGTTTCTGTAGGATTTACTCAGATGATAACCTTTTTTAAAACTCCAGGAAACTGTAGCAGTAACATTGTATCATGTTCTCATAATAATGCTACTCTTATGGCATTTGATACCGATACAGACGGTCAGGTAAGACTTAGCAGTATAACTGATACTTCATGTACAATTGCAGACGATTAGTGCTTTTTATGTAACCTTCATTTTTCTTCAACCTCACTTTTGGCTTTATCACTTCCCTAATCTATTATCACCCGAATCCAGCCCTACTTATTAAAACCTTTATGTCTGGATTTGGGTATCAGGAAACATTCACCTCCATTTCTGTTTGACACCACCTTTTTATTCGGTTATCCTTATAAATAACATAACTATAGTAAAGAGGAGGCTATTTATGCAAAAATTATTTCTCGTTACAGCAAGCTTATTAGTACTCTTTATGTCAGCTGCTTATGCAAAAGAGGTCTCCTTTACTCAGGAGGATAGGGACAGAATTATAAGGTTGGAAGAAGGTCTCAAAGCAACTAATCAGAGGATTGATACTTTACGATTGGAATTGAAAGAGGACATAAGTGATTTAAAGACCTTCATGCTTTGGGGTTTTGGAATACTCTTTGGTGGCATGGGGATACTGATTGGTTTTGTCATATGGGATAGGAGGACCGCTTTATCTCCGGTTGTAAGGAAAAACAGAGAACTTGAGGA
>JACRGU010000171.1 GCA_016212245.1 Nitrospirota bacterium | reverse complement strand
GAGGGTAGGGATGGGTAGTCCGTAAATCTGGGACAGTCCCTCTCAGAACCGGGTCTAATTTGATTTCTTCGCCTTCAAAGGCTTTTAAGATTTTCTCTAAAGTTCCATCGGTATTTGGAAAGCTCCAGTGTTTTTCATCTTTGTGCCATTTGCGGCCAGGGATAGTTCTTACTTTCTCGACGCGCATAGGGTCATAAGGAAAGGCTACCGCTATTCTGCCTGAGCTATCATTTCCCACCACTATCACATTAGTGCTGGGTTTACTGACCGTTACTACCCCATCGTCTTACCCTCCCCACACCCCTCCCATCAAGGGAGGGGAGATATAAGTTAGATAAGGGTTTGGTTTGTATGGTTAATTATTGCTTAAAGCCCTTGTATTGTCAAGGAGATCTCCTCAATCTGGTTAGGACAGCAATTACACCCTGAGGGAGGAAAAATGTGCTAAAATAACATTAAAGATGGATAGAATTCTACTTGATCATGGAAGTGGGGGCAGGCTGATGCATTGGTTGATAAGGGAGCATTTTGCTCCTGAGTTCCATATAAAGAGCCTCAATGACTCTGCTGTTCTTGATAAGATTAATTCGGGCAGGTTTGCCTTTACTACCGACTCTTATGTGGTATCACCTATATTTTTTCCGGGTGGTGATATTGGAGAACTCGCTGTTTATGGCACTGTGAATGACCTTTCAATGGTGGGTGCAAGGCCCCTTTACCTTACAGCAGGATTCATCTTAGAGGAGGGTTTTCCTTTTGAAGATTTAAAGAAGATTCTTTCATCCATGTCAAGTGCCGCAGAAAGGGCAGATGTAAAAATTGTTGCAGGAGATACAAAGGTGGTAAATAAAGATGAGGCCGATGGAATATTCATAAATACATCAGGGGTTGGGATAATCGAAGAGGGACTTGATATATCACCTTCGAGGGTTGTACCCGGTGATAAAGTTATTTTAAGTGGCCCGATAGGAAATCACGGGATTTCTGTTATTGCTCAGCGAAATGGCATCAGTTTTAACCCTCCAATATTGAGTGATGTAGCACCTCTGAACAGTCTTGTCGAAGAGATGCTCAAAACGAGTAAGGAAATCCATGTCATGAGAGACCCCACGAGAGGAGGACTTGCTACAACCCTTAAGGAGATTGCAAAGGATTCAGGATACTGCATTGTTATTAAAGAAGATTCGATACCTGTACCTGCAGGTGTCAGGGGTGCATGTGAGCTCCTGGGGCTCGACCCACTTTATGTTGCAAATGAAGGGATACTTATTGCTATAGTAAAAGATAATGTTACGGAACCACTTATAGGTGTAATGAGGCAACATCCACTCGGTAAAGAGGCCCGGATAATAGGAGAGGTACAGGAAGCACCAGGAGGAATGGTTTTGCTCAGGACATCCATCGGCGGGACAAGAGTTATAGAGATGCTTACAGGAGAACAGTTACCGAGGATATGTTAAAATTCTTATTTGTGGAGGGTTTAGATGATACTTGGGGTTAATGTTGATCATGTTGCGACCATAAGGCAGGCGAGGAAGGGTATCGAGCCTGACCCTGTTATGGCTGTAACCTTAGCCATACTCGGCGGTGCAGATGGGATTACAATACATCTAAGAGAAGACAGACGACATATCCAGGACAGGGATCTGGAAATGTTAAAGGATTTTGTGCCTGTTGAATTGAACCTCGAAATGGCAGCAACAAAAGAGATGATAGGCATTGCTACCCGGATAAAGCCTGACCTGGTTACCCTTGTACCTGAAAAGAGAGAGGAGCTTACAACAGAGGGGGGGCTTGATGTGAGGTCACAGAAAAAAAGTATTAATGATGCAATAAAAAAGGTTCAGAGTGCTGGCATACCTGTCAGTCTATTTATAAATCCAGATTTTGATGATATCGCCATATCAAAAGAAATAGGTGCGGATATGGTCGAGATACATACAGGAGTGTATGCTAATACAAAAGGGAAAAAACAGGAAGAAGAATTGATTCGTGTTATTAATGCAGCTAATCATGCACTGAATGTTGGTCTTGTGGTCAATGCAGGTCATGGCCTGAATTATTTTAATGTTATAAAAGTAGCTTCTATACAGGGGCTCAGGGGACTTTACATAGGACATAGTATTGTTTCAAGGGCTGTGCTTGTTGGTATGGAGAGGGCAGTTAGGGAGATGAAGGAGCTGATATGGAAAAGTAGACGGTAGACAGCCTACTGACTACTGACTACTGACTACTATTATGATATACGGTGTTGGCATAGACCTTGTAAAGATTGAGCGGATGAAGGAGGTTGTGGAGAAATGGGGACGAAAGTTTCTTGAAAGGGTATTTACAGAAGGTGAGATCCTATACTGCTATGAAAAAAAGAACCCATATCTTTCACTTGCAGTCCGTTTTGCTGCAAAGGAGGCCCTGATAAAGGCAATAGGTTCTGCGATCCCTGTGCCTTTAACTGATATCGAGGTAATGAATTTCGGAAGCGGTAAGCCATTCATAAAAGTAAACGGGAGACTCGAAGATTTCTTCAGGGAAAAGTCAATCAGGTGGGCACATTTAAGCTTAAGTCATGAGCATGAGTACGGTGTGGCCTGTGTGGTATTAGAGGTTTAAATGAAAGTCGTTACTGCTGAGGAGATGCGAGAAATAGACAAAAAGACCATCGAGGAATATGGCATTCCTGGTAGTGTGCTTATGGAAAGGGCAGGATCTGCAGTCGTATCTAAAATAAAGGAACTGTTCGGTCGTAAAAAGGTTATTGTAGTATCTGGCAGTGGAAACAATGGAGGTGACGGTCTGGTTGTTGCGAGGAACCTCCATAACGAGGGCTGGGATGTTAGGGTTTTTCTTACATCAAGGCCAGAAGATTTAAAAGGCGATGCACTGTTGCAGTATAAAATTGCAGTTAAGTTCGGAGTGAATATACGCCCTGCAAAGGAATTTTTAACTCGTCACTCATCACTCATCACTCGTCACTGCATCATAGTTGATGCCCTTTTAGGGACAGGGTTAAGCAAAAATGTGGCAGGCACAATAGCAGAGGTTATCTCATTCCTGAATAAATCAAATGTGCCTGTAATTTCAGTTGACATTCCTTCAGGTATATCATCTGATACAGGTCAAATTATGGGTGAGGCTGTAAAGGCTGATTACACAGTTACCTTTGGTCTCCCAAAGAGGGGTCATCTGCTGTATCCGGGTGCTGAACATACAGGGAGGCTTTTTATAGAAGATATAGGGTTCCCGAAGAAAGTGCTTAGATCCAATAAACTCAATGTAGAGTTGCTCGAAAAAAAGGATGTGACCCTTTTAATCCCTGAAAGGCGTAGATATTCCCACAAAGGTGATTATGGCCATGTGCTTATTGTTGCTGGCTCGAGAGGAAAGACAGGGGCAGCACTCATGGCAGCAAAAGCATGTCTGAGGGTAGGTGCAGGGCTTGTAACAATAGGGGTTCCAGAATCTCTGCTAAATATATTCCAGTCACGTGTTACTGAAGAAATGACCCTGCCTTTGCCTGACAATGGAGATGGAACTTTATCATCAAAGGCTTCAGGTATCATCCTCAAATTTTTGACCGAGACTGCTGATGTCCTTGCGATAGGGCCGGGTATCTCGACAGGTAACAAAGTTGAGAAACTAATTGCTTCCCTTATATCAAATTCAACTTCGCCTATGGTGCTGGATGCAGATGCAATCAATTCTATAAAAGGTAAATCGAGTCTTCTCAAAAAAGCAAAGGCTCCGATTATCCTTACACCACATCCGGGTGAGATGGCAAGACTGATCAGTGAGAAGTCATCCCCCCTCCCTTACCCTCCCCCTCGAGGGGGGAGGGTAAGGGAGGGGGTGGAGTCTCCATTATCCACAATCCGCAATCAGATAGAGCAGGACAGGATAAATACAGCTATTTCCTTTGCAAAAGAAACAGGGACATATCTTGTGCTTAAGGGTGTTCCGACCATCATTGCTGAACCAGATGGCAGGGCCTTTATTAATTCAACAGGAAACCCTGGAATGGCAACAGCAGGCACAGGCGATGTGCTTACTGGAATGGTTTCAGGATTTTTAGGCCAGGGCATAAACCCACTCCATGCATCTATACTTGGAGTCTATATGCATGGCCTTGCAGGGGACATTTCAGTATATGAAAAAGGTGAATATTCTTTGGTTGCAACGGATATCATAGATAAAATACCTTCCGCTTTTCATTCTTTAAGATGTGATGGGTAGAGGTTATTTCAGGTGAGGCTTCTGAGCAAGGGGCCTGAGGAGACCAAAGATATTGGTTTCAGGTTAGGAAGATTTTTAAAAGGAGGAGATGTCGTGGCCCTTTATGGAGAGCTGGGTAGCGGAAAGACAACAATGGTAAAAGGGATAGCAAATGCATTAGGTATTGAAGAGAGAGAAATTGTAAGTGCCAGTTTTACGATGATTGTTGAGTACAGTACAACCCCACCTCTTTTTCATATAGACTTATACAGGATTGAGAAGGATGCTGAACTTGATGAAATAGGCCTGCAGAATTATATAGGAGGTGAGGGCATCTCGGTTATTGAATGGGCTGAAAAGGCTGGAAGAGAATTGCCTGAAGATGCGATATGGGTTGAGTTAAAATCTGTGAGTGAAACTATGAGGGAGATAATAATCGAAGGGATAGATGAGAAAGATTGGGATAATCTGTAAGACTGGAAGGTCAGAACTACCTGAAATATTGAAAGGACTGCTGCCCTGGCTGAGTCAGAAAGGTTATGAAACCTATGTGGACCTCGAGACTGCTTCTGTTCTGAATATAGATGGTTCTCCACGTTCACAGATTCCTTCATTAGTTGATGTTATTGTTGT
>JACRGU010000173.1 GCA_016212245.1 Nitrospirota bacterium | reverse complement strand
CATTTCATACTGTTTTGTAAGAGCATCTTTTGTCTCTTTTTGTGGACAAGAGAATTCCATAAGCCTTTGATAGGGGGTTTTTGCAATATCATACTTCTTTGTAACCCTGCTTCCAATCCTTGTCTTTTCCCTGAGTTTCATGACGGGTTGGAAGAAGTTTGTATAAAGCCTAAGATGTCTGTATAGTTCATTGAGAATCTTCAGTTCTTCTTCTGTGTCATATCGCAGATAGCCCACTGCTCTCCTTACAATAGAGTAGTTCTTCTGCTCTACAAAGCAGTTGTCATTTTTCCTATAAGGCCTTGAACGTGTAAATGTAATCTGTTTTTCGTTGCAGTACCTTAAGAGATGATCATTTATGAATGCACCATCGTTATCTGAATCTAATCCAAGAAGTTTAAAGGGTAATCTCTCCTGAATTCTAATCAATGCCTCAAATGCCCACTTCTGAGCTCTGTTTCTTATCGCTTCTGTCTCTGTCCAGCCCGTGCATACATCAGTAAGATCAAGAGTATATGCAAACTCACCTCCTGCATCACCTCCATCGTGCCCTACAAGGTCTATCTCTACAAATCCAGGTCTCATATCATCCCACTCAGAAAATGTCCTTATGGGTATCTGGTGCTTTAGAAGTGTCCCCGGCTTTGTTCTTGCCCTGCCTTTAAGGGATTGCCTCTTTCTGTCGGCTGCAAGCAACCTGTCTATAGTAGCTGGACTTATTCTGAGAAGTTTCTTTCTTGTTTGAGCCTCTAACTTTATTTCCTTGAACTTCTCTAATTTAGGTATCATCTCCTTAAGAAGTGGAGCAAGCCTCTTGCCACATATATAGTCTGAAATAAGCCATATGCTCCTTAATACATGCAAAACCTTTTCATCATAAATCCTCTTCCTTTGCCTCACTGTCTTCTGCCTTGGATGCCCAAGGATTACCGCTACTATCTTACCTTTTACCCTTACAAGTACCCTTTTGCCTGAGTTCCTCAGAACATAACTTGCATAGCAACGATTGTAACCGGTAAGGGCTATAAACTCATTCAGTATCACCCCTTTCTGTTTCTTAGATGCCTTCTGATACCTTTTGGCTACTTCCTTTGTAACTGCCTTCTTCTCTTTCATCATTAACCCCATCTTTGCCTCCTGTATTACAATTCCTAGGAGACAATTGTCTTATTTTCGTGTAGATTTTTAAATGAGGCAATGATTTAATTTCATATAGATTTTTGATGAGGCAATTCGTTTCATTGACTTTATGATGTAGTTAAATTATTATATCCAGCGAATTATGTTGCAAAATATATCAGGTGTATTGCAAATCAAAACATGCATTTGGGAGGGTTAGGTATGTCACAACGATTATCAAGATTTCTATTCATAGCTGGAGTTTTTTTAACATTAATCTTAGTAGCTGGTACTGTGCTTGCGTCTACTGAACCATCAACAGTGCCAGAGGCAGTGGCCTCAGGCTCAAAGACTCCATGGTGGGCATGGCCGATTATACTACTCGTCTTTACATTTATCCTGGGTATCCTGGCTGTTTTAGGTGGTGTTGGGGGCGGTGTCTTGTTCGTGCCTCTTGTAGGAGGATTTTTTCCTTTTCATATTGACTTTGTCAGGGGCGCCGGCCTTATAGTAGCCCTCTCCGGTGCGCTTGCAGCAGGCCCGGGTCTTCTCAAGAGAAATCTTGCCAACCTTCGTCTTGCCCTCCCGGTAGCACTAATTGCATCATCTGCAGCAATAGTGGGAGCCATGATAGGACTTGCCCTTCCTGCCAAGTTGGTCAATATCCTTCTCGGCGCCACTATTATAGGTATAGTGATAATCATGGCCACAGCAAAAAAATCTGATTTCCCGGTTGTGCCGAAGCCTGATGGTTTATCCCAGTCCCTGGGTATAATGGGAATCTACAGGGAAGAATCTCTGGGAAAAGATGTTGAATGGAATATACACCGGACCCTTCCGGGGTTATTGCTGTTCATAGTTATCGGGGTGATGGCCGGTATGTTCGGTCTCGGTGCAGGATGGGCAAATGTTCCGGTCTTGAACATTCTCATGGGTGCGCCCCTCAAGATATCCGTTGCCACAAGCAAGTTTCTACTTTCCATAACAGATACCTCGGCTGCATGGATTTACATGAATTCAGGGGCAGTGCTTCCTATGATAGTTGTCCCATCAGTTATCGGAATAATGCTTGGCTCTATTGTGGGTGTTAAGATACTTGCGCGGACAAAGCCAAAGGCGATTAAGTGGTTGGTTATAGGACTTCTACTCTTTGCAGGTTTGAGGGCCCTGCTTAAAGGGCTCGAAATATGGAAATAGGAGGTTAGAAATGGCACAGGCAAAAACAACAAAGGCAACAGGAGAACAGATAGCATATGCAAATATTTTAAATATCGGAATGTTTTTAGGGCTTGCGATCATTGTGGTAACTTTCATTATATATATGTTAGGGATATTGTCATCCTTTATCCCACCACAGGATATCCCTAAATACTGGGGTATGAAGTCGAAGGATTTCATACATTCCATGGGAGCTCCTACCGGATGGGCATGGCTGGCGATGGTAGGCAAAGGAGATTATCTGAATTTTATAGGAATAGCGCTCCTTGCAGGACTTACGATTTTGTGCTACCTCGTCATATTGCCGATATTGATACGCAAAAAGGATACCCCGTATGTGGTTATTGCTTTCATAGAAATAGCCGTATTGACTCTTGCAGCAAGCGGAATCTTAAAGTCAGGAGGTCACTAATATGAGTGCATATCAGGCATGTCCAATAATGGCAAGACTCGAAAAGTTACTCTTATCTACAGATGGCTCTGAATACTGCGAGGGCGCAGTCAGGGAATCTATTGCATTAGCAAAAACATGTGGCAGTAAACTCTATGTGATATCTGTTGTAGAAACTAATCCTGAGCTTATGGCCCTTGCACCAGGGCTTGTCGAAAAGATTGAAAGAGAGACGAGGGAGCATCTTGAATCGGTTAAGGAGATGGCATCAAAGGAGGGCGTTGACTGCGAAATTATTGCGCATATAGGAGAGGAACCTCATGAATATATTGTCGACGAGGCAAGAAAAAATAGGGTCGGGATGATAATTATGGGCAGGCACGGAAGGACAGGGCTTAAAAGAGTTATGATGGGAAGCGTAACCGCAAAGGTCATAGGCTATACACTCTGCAGGGTTCTGGTTGTACCTAAAGATGCGAAACTTACCTATGAAAAGATACTTATCGCTACAGATGGCTCAATGCATAGCGATTTTGCATCCCAGGAGGCCATAGACATTGCAAAACGCTGTGGGAGTACCCTGTTCGTCCTTTCCGTTGCCAAGAAAGATGAAAACCTTCCAATGGCAAAGGAATGTGTTGATACGGTAAAGAAGGCTGCTGAAAAGGAAGGCATAAAGGTGGAAACTTTAATCAGGACAGGTGTGCCTCATGAGGTTATAGTTAATACAGCCGCCCAGGAGGATGTCGGTCTCATAGTTGTCGGAAGCCATGGCAGGACTGGCATATCAAAACTACTCATGGGAAGCGTGACGGAAAGGGTTATAGGGCATACAAAATGTGCCGTCTTGGTGTGGAAGCTTTAATCAGGGAAGGTGTGCCTCAAAGGAAAAAAATTTGAAGATTTGAAGGGAGACTTCAGTGGCCGCTATAAATAGGCAAACTTTTTAAATAGAATTGTCGCTGTTGTCGTTTGCCTTGCAGGCTCAGGGATTGCAGAGCATCTGAATTATTTTTGGTCATTTGTAAGGTGATGATAGAATGAATTCCAAGTTTTCTAAACTTTAAATTATCAATAAACCCCGTTAGAAGCGCAGGCTTTCTAACGGGGTAAAATTAAGGAGGGGGGTTTTATGGCAAAAAGTAAAGTTGTAAAGGATTTGATGATTGATGTTTTTGAGTATCCTCATGTACCCTATTGGTTCACGATTAAGCAGGCAATAATGGTAATTAAAAAGTCTGTTATAGGGACAGAGAAATGTATTCACCCTCTGGCAGTCCTGGTATTTGACGAAAAGTATAACATCCTCGGTACATTGACCCTTAAGGATATCCTGAAAGGGCTTGAATCAAAGGAAAAGGCAGAGAGTCCTGTAAGCGAGGTTATGATTCCAGCGAAATTATTTGTCGAACCTGATGACCCTGTCACTAAGGCAGCAGATCTGATGCTTAATAATGATCTGATTTTACTGCCAGTTATAGAAAACAAAAAGAAATTTGTCGGTGTAGTAAGAATGATAGAGATATTCGATGAACTCACAAGTGCTGTTTTGTAAAAGTTAAATCCCCCCTTGCCCCCTTTGTTAAAGGGGGGTGTGGGGGGATTTTAAGAGGGTGCAAAGAGTTCTCACAAAAAAGTTTAAAGAGCCAAGCAAGGAAGGAGGTGGAGAGATGAGCGCATATCAGGTATGTCCTGTAGCAAAGATGGAAAAGCTGCTTTTGGCCTCAGACCGTTCTGAATTCAGTGAAGGTGCAATAAGGGAGGCCATTAATTTAGCAAAGACCTGTAGCAGTAAACTCTATGTGATATCTGTTGCAGAAACACCTGACATTCGTGCCTACAACTATCCGCTGGTAGCGTTTGAAAAGTTAGAAATAGTAACAAGACAACATCTTGAATCATTAAAAGAAAGGTCTGAGAAGGAAGGGATTGTCTGTGAGATAATTGAACGCCGGGGTCCAGAAATTTATAAATACATTGTTGATGAGGCGGTAAAAAACAAGGTGGAGATGATAATTATGGGCAGACGAGGAAGAACAGGGATCACGAGGCTCATGTTGGGTAGCGTTACTGCTAAAGTAATAGGCCACTCACCTTGCAAGGTCATGGTTGTGCCGAGGTTTGCCAGAATCACCTTTGAGAAGATTCTTGTTCCAACAGATGGTTCAATATTCAGCGATCTCGCATCCCGTGAGGCCATAAGCATTGCAAAACGCACTAAAAGTAGTCTTATTGCCCTTTCTGTTGCTAAAAAGGATGAAGATCTTTTAGTTGCAGAGGCAAGTGTTGGTATGGTGAAAGAGGTTGCAGAAAAGGAGGGTATAAAGGTTGAGGCATTTACCCTTAAAGGTGAGCCTCATGAGGTCATAGTTGATACTGCAGAGAAGAAGAAAGCAGGTTTCATAGTTATTGGAAGCCACGGCAGAAGCGGCATAGAAAGGCTTCTTATGGGAAGCGTGACTGAAAGGGTAATAGGACATGCAGGCTGTCCTGTTCTGGTAGTAAGAAAGCCATAAAAGAAGGTTTTAAGAGAAATGGTTGAGCAGGTATGTTATTAATCCTTAAAGATTTTAAAAGTTTTTTGAAAAAGGATTCCCGATTAAAAAACCCTTGACAAGCTGATAAGCTGACACCCAGGCTCTGCTACAATACCCCCCTCCTTTTCTTCCCCTTGATACCCACTTACCCTCTTGCCCCAAGGAGGGGATGCTCCCTTCGCCAAGACAGGAACCCCCAAAATTTCGTAATGTCCGCTCAAGGGCATTTTTTCTGAGATTCTATGGTAAGCCTGAATTTTGGATACTATCTCTAAGGGGAAAGCTTTAAATTTTTTATAAACTTATTAAAAACATTCATTTGCTTTTTTTAGGTTTTAAATTTATTATGTTGATGTTACAAATAAGGTTATAACATTATAACTAAACTCATATCGATGGCAGAAATAATTAATAGAGAATATCCTCATAAACTTTATTTTCAGCTTTGCGAAATTATGAAAAAAAAGATTGAAAAAAATGAATGGGAATTGGGTTCTCAAATACCAACAGAGGAAGAAATTTGTAAAATCTATGGTGTTAGCAGGTCAACTGTGAGGACTGCCATCTCAGAACTTGTTAGAGAAGGTTATCTCACCCGTCAGCAAGGTAAAGGGACCTTTGTTAAGAAGCAGATGTCCGACGAACTAAGTATGTTAACAAGTTTTCGTGAGCTCATGCTTGAGCCAGGGATTTCCTTCTCAACTAAGATTCTTGCTCAGACAACAATGATGCCTATGGGTAATCTGAGTACCATTCTCAATATTCCACCAGATAAACACTCTATTTATATAAAAAGGGTAACTATTGTTAAAGGTAGGCCTGTTATAATCCAGGAGTTATACATACCTCATTATGTATGCCCGCAACTACTGAAAGAGGATGTTGTTAATAATTCTCTGTTTGGGCTCTTTAAAAAATACAAGATAAATATTACACTGATAAAAAACAATTTTGGTATT
>JACRGU010000168.1 GCA_016212245.1 Nitrospirota bacterium | reverse complement strand
TCATAAATGGTTTTTATCAACGAAAAACGCAGGGCTTCGCAGTGTAGCTGCTGAGGTGATAGGAAATGAAAAGCTCTTATCAAATATTGATTCAAGAGGAAAAGTTATCAAACCGATATAAAGAGGCAATATATCTTATTGATAACGATGGCGACCTTCCTGCCGGTATAGAATCTCTCATCAAAATTGCCGATGAAAATTATCGTCCGGCTATTTATATGCTCATCATAATAATGCATGCAATAAAAGGAAAACCATATTATGAGAAGGTTGCGCAATGGTTTGATGATGTAGAAGAATACGGTTCTCCCATGCTGATATTTAACATTGCCGAACTATTTCTCAATACCCCTATAAAGAGAAAAACTCAAGCCGAAATCATGAAGTGGCTGCATATATCGGCGCTATATTGGCCTGCGACGGCGCTAATACTTGCGGGCAGGTATTATGATGGCAGGCATACAACGAGAGATATCAATAGGGCAGCTTACTATTACTATTTAGGGGCGCGAGGTGGTAATTTTGACGCACAATATCGCCTTGGAATTATGTATGAATCGGGAATTGGCGTGTCAAAAAACTTAGAAGAGGCAATTTTCTGGATAGAGACAGCAGCGATGCTGGGGCATGTGCGGGCCCAACGCTATATGTTTTTTGCATATAATGGGCTGGCATCGAATCTCCCGGCAAGCAAAGAAAATGCCGCATATTGGCTTAAGCGATGGATAGAAGGAAGGCAAGCGAAAAAACACGGAGAAGCCTACGGGTATTGTGAGAAATGTATGACAAATTCCACGATAGAAAATTTGCCTTATAAATATAAGGAACATAAGTTTTTGTGGTGAAATGTAATCCTGCGAGCCGATGAAGATAGTTTAATAATGCAGGACACTCGTCCATACAGAACCTTGAGCGAGAGTAAAGCTCTTTCCCTGCTTTTAAAAAACCGAACCCACAACCACAGGAGGTGAGTCATACGTTGTTTTTTTGCCGATACATTCGCCATGATCACATTCTCGACAGTTGTCGGAATGGTGATTGAGATCTTTGTCTCTGGCATGACTTTAGGACAATCGGCACAGGCTCGTTTGACCGCAATTCCAGCAAATCTGCTCACCGCGCGGCTCTACGGAATCTTCAGGGATTGGGTGTTCCGACTAATGAGGGCGCACGAGGGAGGACAGGTCAGGGAAGGCATTGCCGACATCATGGCTTTCATTCTCTTTCAGGTGCCTCTCTACGCCACAATCCTTGCAATCTCCGGCGCAAATGTTCACCAGATTGCAACAGCTTGCGGCACAGTCACAATCCTTTCGGTTTTTATGGGAAGACCATACGGTATTTTCCTCGACTTCTCCAGATGGCTGTTCAGGATTAAGAGGCAAAGCAATTAGAGTCTGCTTCAAACGAATGGGAAATTTTTGGGACACCATACCTATTTTCAGTCATTGTATAACTACTAAAGATATTTTTCTAACTCCTCTTTTGTAATGCCGGCTTGTTTTAAGATACTTAAAAGGGTGCCTTTGGGTAAATCTTTAGTATGAAAAGGCACAGTAGCCCGCCTTTTATTTTGGGAATCATAGAAAATAAAATGGCTTCCAGTTTTATGGTCTAAGTGGAAGCCTGATTTTTTAAGAATTCTGATTATTTTTTTCGATGTCAGAGCTGGAAGCTTAGGCATGAATTAATTCTTCGGATAATTCTTCGGTTGCGTTTATATCTACAGTAGAAACAAAAGTTTCAGCATTAGAAGGGATTGACTCACCATGTTTTCTCAAACTCTCAAGATAACCCCAAATAGCATCCCGCACCATTTTTTTTGCTTCTTGAAGAGTTTTTCCGTAAGTTACACAGCCTGGCAGGCTGGGAACAATTACCGTAAAGCCTCCTTCAGGTTCAGGACTAAAGATTAAATTATAATACAAAGTCTTCTGCTTTATCTTCATGTGTATAATGTGCCGAACTTTAAAACTCCACAATCTTTACATCCGCTGTCTTCCTGAGATTTGCTATATACTCTGTCAGCTTCTTATTTACCTCCATTGATTTTAAGAAGCTCTTTAACTTGTCCTGAACCTCGTTGAGAGGTATAGTCCTTGACGGCTTCCTGTCTGTCAGCTTTATTATATGGTAGCCGAACTCTGTCTCCACTACATCGCTTATCTCGTCCTTTTTAAGAGCAAAGGCTGCCTTTTCAAATGGCGGGACCATCATCCCCTTGCTGAAAAATCCGAGGTCGCCGCCGTTCTGTCCGCTGCCGGGGTCGTCCGAATTCTCTTTCGCCAGTTTTGCAAAATCCTCGCCTTTCTTCACCTTTTTTAACAAGCCGTCAATCTTTTTCTTCGCCGCTTCCCTCGCATCTTTTGCTGCATTCTTATCTACCTTTACCAGAATATGGCTTGCCTTTACAGACTCGTCTTCCAAAAACTGGGAGGGATTGTTTTTGTAATATTCATTTACCGTCTTTTCGTCAATGGAAATTTTCCCTTCTATCTCGCTTTTAACCAGCCGATTTATATGCATTCCCTTCCTTATATCGGCTTTTACATCCTCCATAGTCATATTCTGCGACTTTATCATCTGGTTGAATTGGTCGGCGCTGGGGAACTTCGATTTGATTGCTTCGATCTCTTTATTGAGATCGTCATCGGATACCTTTATCCCTATCTTATTGCAATTCTGGATGAGAAGCTCCCTGCTTACCATATCTTCGATAATGCTCTTATTTATATCCTTTGCATGATCTTCGGGAAACTGCTGTCCCATCATAGAGAGCCTTCTCTTATAACTCTGCAGCGATTTACTGAATTCGGCGCCGCTGATCTTTACACCATTCACCGTTGCCACTGCATCTGGGATTTTCACCCCTTTTTCCACCGCTGCTGCAGCCGGTTTTTCTTTCCCTTTTCCATTTTCGGCAAAACCGTCATGGCTGAATAATAAAGCACCTGCTGCAGCTAAAACTATATAAAATATTACATCCTTCCTCAAAGCACCTTTAAAACTAAAATTTTCACCCACAAAATTCTCCTTTCTTATAAATAACTAATGTCATTTTTCACAGCACACTAATTCTTCCACCAAAACCTCTTATTATTTATTCAACCATAACCTCAATCAGATTGTCAATGCTTAAATATTTCTTTTTTACCCTGTTTATGTCTTCCAATCTCACCTTTTTAAGCCCGGCAAATTGACTCTTTTGATAATCCATATCCCTTCCCTGATAAATACCTTCAGATCCTGCCCCTGTAGTAGTAGGCAGGGGGACAGGTTTATAAAATTCAGCCACACCCATAGAATAGCATTGATTTATCCGCGAGAGTCCTCTCATCAATTCCGATGATATATACCTGTTTACCGCCCTCTCCAAATCTTCTTTTTTTATCTCTGCATCTTTCAGCCTCTCGATTTCGCTCAATATCCCCTCCCTTGCCCTGCCGATAGTCTCCTTCATCGTCCCCATAGATGCGCCGAAAATGTATCTGGTTTTGAATCCTCTCTTTTGATAATGCCCAGCATATCCGATCTGACAAATTCAATATCATCAGGCTCAAAGCGGGGATTTAAAATAATAGGGGTATCCGCTTGACTCTCGTCCATACTATATATAATCGTTTTGGGGTATTGGTCCATGACTCCTATATACTACATCTTGTGGCAACGAGAGTCAAACGGATACCCCTATATTTTTTTTGTGCTGGTTCAATCTTGTAGATTGAACCAAATATTAATGTTTTGAACCAGCAGGAGGGAAAAAATATGGAGAAAAATGAAGACCCAGCACATAAAACTTCCCCCGCTGGTTCAATCTTGAGATTGAACCAAAATGTTAGGTTCAGGCTACAAGCCTGAACCGGCAGAAATATTAAATCTTGCTGATGCTGATGTTCCTGGTAATAGACCTGACCCT
>JACRGU010000169.1 GCA_016212245.1 Nitrospirota bacterium | reverse complement strand
CTGTTGAATTTAATCTTAAAGTTCCTTGCTCAATATGTTCTAAACCTATATATGGTTTGCCAAATGACTCATTAGGTTGGCAGGCACCACGCACCAAATCAGCACAATCACCAAATATCATTTCCTTCCACTTATCCCTCATTCCCCAACCTCTTCAAATTCTCCATTTCATTTTTCCACCACATAATCACTGTAACCCCATCTTTTGTGGTAGAAAAATATAATTGTTCCATTCAATGCCAAAAACGGCGAAGCGTCTTAATCACTCCTCTATTTTCCCCTCATTCAGCACTTTTAAGTACGATTCGTAGCAGAAAAGTCTGTCTCTCTGTTTCCCGGTGAATTCACGAACCAACCCAAGTTTCTCAAGATTTGCCATAGCCTTGTTGACTGCGGGAAAGGACAGCTTAAGCTCGGCTTGAGCGACAGGAAGCGAAAGAATGATCCTCTTTTTAAGAAGTTCATGCACCCGAAGGGCGGAGCCCGCAGCCTTGCCTATCCGCTGAATTTGTTGACGGTGTTGGTCAAACATGGAATAGAGTTTTTTCGCGGTATTGCTTGCCTGTTTTGATACCTCTTCAACTCCTGCAAGATAGAATTTTAACCAACCTTCCCAGTCGCCTTTTGTCCTTGTTCGCTGGAGCGCATCGTAATACTCTGTCCTGTGCTGCTTAAAATAGAGACTGAGATATAGCAGCGGCTGAGAAAGCACGCCTTCGGCGCAGAGGATGAATGTTATTAAAAGTCTGCCAACTCTGCCATTGCCGTCGAGAAAGGGATGTATTGTTTCAAACTGGGCATGAGACAAACCTGCCTTAATTAAGGTTGGAGTATACGCGGGTTCATTATGCAGAAATTTTTCGAGAGCGCCCATTGCAGGCATTACTTCGTGCGGAGGAGGAGGCACATACAGCGCATTGCCCGGACGGCTCCCTCCTATCCAGTTCTGTGAGCGGCGAAATTCGCCGGGTTCTTTTTCGCTGCCTCGTGTCCCTTTTAGAAGCAAGGCATGTATTTCTTTGATCAGTCGCAGACTTAATGGAAATCCTTCCTTCAGACGACTTAACCCGTGTTGCATTGCCGAAACATAGTTTGATACTTCCTGCACATCTAATAGGGGAACACCAGGGGCTTCTTTATTTTCAAACAATAAGAGGTCTGACAGTGAGGATTGGGTTCCCTCAATTTGGGATGAGAGGACAGCTTCTTTTCTAATATAGGAATAGAGAAAAAGAGTTGGGTCTGGAAGAAAGGCGGATATTCCTTCAAGTCTGCCAAGGGCTCGGTTTGCTCTTTCCTCCATGTCCTGCAATTCTGTATCATAGCGAATGGGTGGAGCGGGAGGCAATGGATTGGGTATAAAACAGGAGAATGGCTCAGCCCCGCCTTCTTGTTTAACCCATTTGCCTGCCAGTGCAATATTATTTAAAGTCTTCTCTGCCATAATGCTATTAAATTATAAGGCTTCATAGTTTAATAGTCAATACTGTTATTAAATGTTGGTTTAATAACAAACCTCGTAAATCTGCACTCTGATTTTTTAACTGTATTATTTCAATAACGATTTAATCCCTTATTGATAATCCCTATCCCGTAGCCGAATGCGCTGACAACATTGCGGATTATTATTACAAAAGGATAGAGACAGAGTATCGGGTCTCTTTTTGCATTAATGAGCTTAAATGTTGACGGAAGCTGCAATAGAATCGAGAGAGACAGGAGTATGGCAGGAAGCCATAAAGTAAAGGGGATAGTCAATATAGAAAGGGCTGACATGCCGCATATTAATACATTCAATGCCAGAAATCTATCTGCGGGATATAGAGCAAGTCTCTCATGAACCCTGTATCTGGCATAAGAATACTGCCTTTTGAGATAACCATTGAAGGTCGGCTTAAAATGATGAAGGGCTGAAGCATCTTTTGTATAAATAAGCTTGTATCCTCTTTCGATAATCCTGCGGTTGAGATCGGAATCAAGAACCGCATTCACTAAATTTTCATTAAAGCCTCCTATCTCCTTAAAGATTTCTGCCCTGTATACAGCATTTGCCGATGTAATATGATTGGCATATCTCTCCTTTGTCTCAAATTTGCTCTCTATTTCATATCCCGCCAATCTCGCTATCCATGAGCTTTTTTCCGGCGTAACAAGCCTGCCTCCAACCCCTGCAACCTTTGTATCGGCAAATTCCCTTATAACCTTCTCAATCCATCTATCCTCAATCTCAACATCCGCCTCGACAATTGCGATAAACTTTCCAGTACAGTGCTTCAAGCCTTCATTCAGCGCCGATGCCTCCCCGCCGTGCTTCTTTTTGATTAACTTAATTCCCCCATGCCCCCCTTTAATAAAGGGGGGAGCGGGGGGATTAAGAAAATTTTCGGCAAGGGTATATGTATTGTCGGTCGAGCCGTCATCAACCGCAACAACCTCAAACTTCAGTCCTGTCTTTTGGTTCACGATGGACAGAATACTTTTGATTATCGTGTCCTCATTATTATATGCAGGCATTAAAAAACTTATATCCATGGGATATGTAGTGCGAAGCTTCAGCTTCGCATTCAGGCGAGGCTGAAGCCTCGCACTACCGAAAAAGGTTAATTGCCACCTTAATATCGTTTATAAAATCCTTTATACCTCGATACGATATAATCCTTTTCATAATCATCCTCGGTCTTATATAAAACGACCTGTAGGCATATCTCTCCAATTCTTCCAGTTCTTCCTTTGATAGATGCGGATAGCTTATCATGCTCTTGCCTAAAGGATTTATGTTATCCGAGTCATCTACAAGAAAGCCCTTTTCCTTGCAGAAATCATAAAATTTAGTCCCTTTAAATGGTGTGGCAATGGAGAACATAATATTGCTGACATCGAACCCTTTCAGTTTTTCAATAGTATTT
>JACRGU010000167.1 GCA_016212245.1 Nitrospirota bacterium | reverse complement strand
TCTGCCCGCCTTTACCCCGGGAGCGGATGAATGACTCTTTAATGTCCTTTTCATAAATCCCCATGCTCTCAAGTTTTTCTCTAAGCGCCTTTTCTTTTTCAGGTCTTACAGGAAACATAGGGGTATTGACAAATACAAATCTATTTTAGTATTGTTATTTTATCAGGTTATTACCTTCTCGTAAATCCCTTATTTCTATTGAAAGGTTAAAACCTCTCAAAGAGTCATTGACCAGTAAGTATATTATCCAAGAATAAAAACATGTTCTTCCCCGAAGAAAGGAAGTTACAACCCTAATAATGAATAAAACAAAAAACCAAGGAGACAATATGGAAAGAACTAAAAATCCCGTGGAAGGGACAAATATTACTGAATTAAAGGAAAAAACCATTGATGAACTTACAAGGATAGCCAAGGAGTTAAAGGTTGAAGGAGCAAGAGGACTCAGAAAACAGGACCTCATCTTTGCAATATTACAGGCTCAGATAGAAAAGACAGGGCTTATCTTCGGAGAAGGTGTGCTTGAAATCCTACCCGATGGCTTTGGGTTTCTCCGCTCACCTGACTACAGCTATCTGCCAGGCCCTGACGACATATATGTCTCCCCTTCCCAGATAAGAAGATTTAACCTGAGGACCGGTGACCTCGTTACAGGACAGATCAGACCGCCAAAAGAAAGCGAACGATATTTTGCACTCCTCAAGGTCGAAGCCATAAACCATGAATCTCCTGATGAAAATATTGAGAGGCCACTTTTTGATAATCTCATCCCTTATTATCCAACCGACAAAATAAAACTTGAATACGATAAAGATGACTATTCTACACGGGTCATGGACCTTATCACTCCGATAGGTATGGGACAAAGGGGAATGATTGTTGCGGCACCGAGAACAGGCAAGACAATGTTACTTCAGTCTATAGCAAAGGCAGTCAAGAGAAATCACCCTGATATTCACCTTATAATACTCCTTATAGACGAAAGACCTGAAGAGGTTACTGACTGGAAAAGGCAGGTGCCTTCTGCTGAGATAATAAGCTCTACTTTTGACGAGCCTCCCCAGAGACATTGTCAGGTTTCTGAAATGGTCATTGACAGGGCAAAGAGACTCGTTGAGTCAAAAAAGAACGTTGTAATCCTTCTGGATTCAATAACCCGGCTTGCAAGGGCATATAATGCAGTAATTCCTGCAAGCGGTAAGGTGTTATCAGGTGGTCTTGATTCCAATGCCCTTCAGAGACCAAAAAGGTTCTTCGGAACCGCAAGAAATATAGAAGGTGGGGGAAGTCTGACAATCCTTGCAACTGCACTTGTTGACACAGGCAGCAGGATGGATGATGTTATTTTTGAGGAGTTTAAAGGCACTGGCAACATGGAATTACACCTCGACAGAAAACTCGTTGATAGGAGAATATTCCCCAGCATTAATATTAATGCTTCAGGAACAAGAAAGGAAGAACTCCTTGTGGAAAAAGAGGTTCTTAACAGGATGTGGATCTTAAGAAAGGTTCTTACCCCTTTAAGTACTGTTGAAAGCATGGAATTCCTGCTCGGAAAACTTACAGGG
The DNA here is from genome assembly GCA_016212245.1 of Nitrospirota bacterium. GTDB lineage: Bacteria > Nitrospirota > Thermodesulfovibrionia > Thermodesulfovibrionales > SM23-35 > JACRGU01. Next base: position 943 of record JACRGU010000167.1, on the reverse strand, counting down.
ACAAAGGGCAACAAAGAATTCCTTGAGTTGATGAATAAGTAATAGGGAGATGGCAAAGGGTTACGGTTAGGAAGCCCGTATCGTTTAATGTCTAAGGGTTACGTCAAAGATAAACCGAACAACGTAACCTTTTTATACGAAACTGGCATCGTTACCTTAACCGTAAAGCGAGATTTTGTATCTTTTTAAGTAGGGCAGATTATCCTTCCGAGAGCTTCGGAAAGCTTGAGATTTTCTGAATAATCCACAGGGCAATCTATAACCGAGGGCACACTCTGTGATAATGCGTCCTTTAAAATAATACCCAGTTCATCTTCAGCAGTTACCTTATAGCCTCTGGCTCCGAAAGCCTCTGCGAGTCGGGCAAAGTCCGGGTTTCCAAAACGGCACCCGAACTCTCTCCCGAATTTAATTCTCTGCTTCCATGATATCAAACCATGACCACCATCATTAAATATGAGGCATACAATGGAAAGATTAAACCTTACTGCTGTTTCAAGTTCAGCGACACTCATCATAAAGCCGCCATCACCTATTACAGCCACAACATTTTTCTCAGGGTACAGCATCTTTGCTGATACCGCAGCAGGAAGGGCAAATCCCATAGAAGAAAACCCGTTAGAAATAATTACAGTGTTTGGCTCATAGGCAGGATAAAATCTTGCAATCCATATCTTGTGGGCACCTACATCACTTATAAGGATATCATCCCTTTTAAGATTTTGTCTTAATTCCTGTATAATCCTTAAAGGTTTTAATGGAAATACATGTGTAACGTCATTAAAAGAAGATTTAATCAGTTCCTTGAGTTTAAGATAATAGGACGGTTCTTTCTCGGAATCGAGTCGATCCGACTGAAAATCCACATATTCAGTAAGCATGGTAAGGGTATCAGAAATGTTCCCTACAAGCTCAATTGCCTTGTAGTGGGCATCCACCTCTG
>JACRGU010000166.1 GCA_016212245.1 Nitrospirota bacterium | reverse complement strand
TATTGACCGATGACCGTCTTTCATTGACCAATTTTACCAGAACTCTCCACGTTAAAAAAGAACTTATTATGCTTTTTGTTAAAATATGGAATGAATAACTCTCAGAGGTTTTCTGCTTTATATCAGAGGGACTTCCGGCTCTTCTGGTTTGGTCAGCTTATTTCTCTCTCAGGTACATGGATGCATTCTGTTGCACAGGGTTGGCTTGTCTATAGCCTGACAAGGTCGCCTTTTTATCTCGGTATGGTTGCGGCTATCGCATCCCTGCCTATACTACTGTTTACCCTGATAGGTGGTGTTGTTGCTGACAGGTTTTTAAAGAGAAATCTGTTACTTCTGACACAGGCATTATCAATAGTGCCTGCATTACTGCTCGGTATTCTCACAGACCTGAATATTATTACTGTCTGGCATGTTGCCCTGCTTGCAGCACTTCTTGGCACAGTTAATGCTTTTGATATACCTGCAAGACAATCCTTTCTGGTCGAGATGGTCGGAAAAGGGCATCTTCTTAATGCTATAGCCCTGAATTCTGCTGCCTTTAATGGTGCACGTATGATCGGGCCTATGATTGCAGGGCTGACAATCGCTTATATAGGGCTTCCCGCATGTTTTTATCTGAATGCATTAAGTTTTTTTGCAGTTATAATCGCCCTTTCGAAAATGAAAATGAGGGGTGATATAAAAGTAAGCTCTAAGGGGCTTATAGGAGATTTCATGGAAGGGATGAGATTTATAGAAAATGAGCGTGAGATATACAGGATTATACTTTTGATTGCTGTATTCAGTCTCATGGGCATTCCGTATATAACCCTCCTCCCTGTGTTTGCAGTGGAGGTTTTAGGATCAGGTCCTGAAGGGCTTGGATTTCTTGTTGGTGCTACAGGGACAGGAGCCCTCTCAGCAGCCCTGTTTATCGCATTTAGAGGTGATATAAAAGAAAAGAGCAGGTTTATGTCCATATCAGCCCTCTGTTTTTCGTTTTCGCTTTTTGCCTTTTCGATATCAAAGGCCTTCTACCTTTCGATCGCCATCCTCGTATTTACAGGGTGGGGTATAGTGAGTTTTCTTGCAACAGCAAATAGTTTCATACAGCTTTCTGTGCCTGACAACCTGCGGGGGAGGGTGATGAGTGTATATGCGCTTGTATTTTTAGGGACTGCACCAATAGGCAATTCGATTATAGGGGTATCAGCAGATTATCTTGGAACTACAGATGCGGTTACTATCTCGGGTATAATCTGCATTATTGCATCAGTTGTGTTCTTTACGAAATACTTGAAAAACAGGCAGTGATATATTAGGCTTTTCAGCATGAAAGTCCTTGCAATAGAAACATCAACAATGCTTGGGGGCATAGCCATAATGGATGATTCACAGGGCCTGATTGCCGAAATGAGGCTTAATGTTAAGTCTACACATTCAGAGAGGCTGATGACCACTATCGCCTATACGTTGAAACAGGCAGCCGTGTCCCTTTCTGATATAGATGTATTTGGTATTGCAATCGGCCCGGGGTCGTTTACCGGCCTCAGGATAGGGCTCAGCACTGTCAAAGGGCTGTCCTATGCAACAGGAAGGCCAATCGTATCTGTTCCCACACTTGAGGCATTTGCTTACAACTTTCCATTCTCAAGATATCCTGTCTGCATCATGCTTGATGCAAGGAAAAAGGAGGTTTATACAGCAGTATTTAAATGGGAGGATGATGGTTTTGTGAGGTTAATAGATGAGACATCGGTAAGGCCAGAAGAATTTACTCGTCACTCGTTACTCGTCACTCGTTACGATAATTTTATCTTTGCTGGCGACGGGGTATTGCTTTACAGAGATAAAATTATGGAGACAATGGGTGAAAGGGCAATCCTTGCGTCTCCAGAAAAGATGGTGCCTTCACCAGCAAACGTGGCCTACCTCGGGATAAAAAGGGCTATAAAAGGGGAGTTTTCAGAACCTGTAAGCCTTGTGCCATTTTATATAAGGAAGTCAGAGGCTGAGATTAAAAAAGTGACGAGTGACGAGTGATAAGTAATATGACCGGGGTAATTATTCGAGAAATGCATGAGTCTGACATACCTGAGGTTTTAGAGATTGAACGTATGTCATTTACCACCCCCTGGTCTGAGGCTGTATTCTATAATGAAATATACCGTCCCTTCTCGATAACAAGGGTGGCTTTTGCTGGAGAAAAACTTGTTGGTTATATATGCGCAAACCAGATTATTGATGAAGGACATATCCTGAACCTTGCAGTACATCCTGATTACAGAAGACGTAGTATTGCGTCCACACTTGTTGAGGGTATTCTCAAAGAGCTGAAGGATTGTGAGTGTCGGGTTCTTTACCTCGAGGTGAGGATATCCAATCATGCAGCAAGAAAACTTTATGAAGGTTTTGGATTTAAAGTGGTAGGTATCAGAAAATGTTATTATGTTTCACCTATAGAGGATGCGGTTATTATGATGCTGGAGATGTAATTTTACCCCGCTGTTTCTGTAGAAAGGGCAGGGTTAATATTTTTGGGCGACTATTTTCCTGAGGACTATCAGTAAGATGTCTCTTATTTTCTTGCTTCTGATCTTCCTGTAGAGTTGAATAAGGGTTTCTTCCTCATCACTTAATTTCCCATAATGCATAACAGATTCGGATACCATCATTTTCTCATCAGCAAAAAAGCTATTTACAGGAATTCCCAGGGCCTCTGCAATCTGAGAAAGTCTTGATATGGTGATTTCACTGAGGCCTTTTTCATATTTCTGTATCTGCTGATATGAAACGCCAACCTTCTCAGCTAGTTCCATCTGAGACATGTTAGATGCCTTTCTCGCCTTTTTTATAAAATTACCAATCTCTTCTTTAGAAGTAAACATTTAAAGTTCCTTGACCTTTTGAACCCTGGTTTTCCGAAACCTCTCATTATTATAGAGGGGGAGATTAAAAGTCTATAAATTGACAGTTGTATATAAATGTTGACAGATGCAACTGTATGTGGTATTTTAACCCTGAATGGATGGAAAGAAGATTCTAATAGCTGAGGATGATTTTGCTGTAAGAAAATTACTAAAGGAGCTTTTTGTTTTTTATGGCTATCAGGTTGATTGTGCTAAGGATGGTATGGAGGCCCTCTCCCTTATAAACAATGGCTCCTATGATATTCTGATAGTGGACCATATGATGCCTGGACTGGATGGAATCGAACTTATAAAAAGGGTCAGGCAGTCTAAGCCATTTTTGCCAATCTTGGGGATGAGCGCTCTTTGTGAAGAAAAGGTTTTCTTAGAGGCAGGAGCAGACAGTTTTATTTCAAAGCCATTTGAAATAAAAAGGCTTAAAGATATAGTAGAAAGCAAATTGCTGAATCAACCTCGCACTTTCAGAGATTAGTAGAAAGTGCGGGGTCAAAGGTGATGCCATATCCCTTCAATGCTGGTATTGCAGCGTGGACACCCTCCATGCCTGATTTTATTATCTATAATACTGAAACCAAAGCGCCTGATTAAAAGTTCTTTGCAATGGGGGCAGTAGGTATTTTCTCCACCTTCTCCAGGGACATTGCCCTCATACACATATTTAAGACCTGTCTCAAAGCCAATCTCCCTTGCCCTTCGCAAGGTCTTTACAAGTGTTCTCGGTTTATCGATTAGTTTATATGTCGGATAGAACTGGGTCACATGCCATGGAATAGAGGGGTCGACTGATTTGATGAACTCTGCTATATTCCCCAAGTCTTCTTCAGAGTCATTATGATCAGGGATTATCAATGTTGTCACCTCTACCCAGACTCCAAGCTCCTTCATAAGCCTTATGGTCTCTTTTACAGGTTCGAGCCTCGCACCGCATATTTTCTTATAATGCTCATCGTTTCCCTTAAGGTCTATATTATTGCCGTCAAGATAGGGGGCGATAAGCCTTGTTGCCTCAGGGCTTGTATAACCATTACTCACAAAGACATTCTTTATTCCCTTTTCATGTGCTAGCCTTGCACAGTCATAAGCAAACTCAAAGAATATGGTCGGCTCAGTATAGGTATATGAGATGCTCTCACAGCCATTCCCTTCTGCTGCGTCAACTATCGCCTCGGGTGTAATATGTTGGCCTGGAATATCGCCTTCGTGTTCTTTCGGATACTGTGATATCTCATAGTTCTGGCAGTGTGTGCAGTGAAAATTACAGCCCACGGTCGCAAGGGAAAAGGAGGTCGAGCCAGGCAGGAAGTGAAAAAGGGGCTTTTTCTCAATAGGGTCTATATGCATGGAGATGACCCTACCATAGACAAGGCTGTAAAGGGTGCCATCTCTATTTTCCCTCACAGCACATATGCCACGTCTCCCATCCTTTATGGTGCACCCGTGGGCGCAGAGATGACACCTTACCTTTTTCTCTTCAAGTTTCTCATAAAGCATCGCCTCTTTCATGCTTAGATTATACAGTAGCCCTGAAAAATAGCGATAGACTTTCCTCTAATGTCCCCTCTCCCTTGACGGGAGAGGGTTAGGGTGAGGGTGATACAATAACCAGATTGGTTACCCCTCCCCTTCATCCCCTCCCACAAGGGGAGGGGAGTTTTGGCTGACTTCGATTTTTCTATCTCTATTTTTCGGAGTAACCTGAGAAATTTGACTTAGATTTTAAGAGGGATGTAGAATAAAAATTGCTATGTTAGAGTTACGGAAGAGCTATAATCCAAAGGGTATAGAAGAAAAGTGGTATGAATATTGGGTCTCGAAGGGTTATTTTAAGCCCGACTCTGATTCCCGGGGAAATACTTATTGTATTGTTATCCCCCCTCCAAACATTACAGGTTCTCTGCACATGGGCCATGCCCTTAATATGACCCTCCAGGATATCCTTTGCCGGTGGAAGAGGATGTCAGGAGATAAGGTTCTCTGGTTGCCTGGCACGGACCACGCTGGTATTGCAACACAGAATGTTGTGGAAAAGCAACTCACTGCTGAAGGGCTTGACAGGCATAAGCTCGACAGGGATGCCTTTATAGAACGCGTCTGGAAATGGAGGACAGAATACGGTGGAAAGATCATCCACCAGTTGAAGAGGCTTGGTGCTTCGTGTGACTGGTCGAGGGAGAGGTTTACCCTCGATGAAGGGCTTTCAAGGGCTGTAATAGAGGTCTTTGTGAGGCTTTATGAGGAAGGTCTGATATATAGAGATAATCGTCTTATAAACTGGTGCCCCCGCTGTCATACCGCACTTTCAGACCTTGAGGTAGAACATGAAGAATTAGAAGGTAAACTAACATATATAAAATATCCCCTTTCAAATGGTAGCGGACATATAACTGTAGCAACCACGAGGCCGGAGACCATGCTCGGTGACACTGCTGTGGCAGTACACCCCGATGACAGTCGTTATAAGGATTTTATAGGTAAGACTGTAGCCCTGCCCCTTACACAAAGGAAAATCCCGATCATACCTGATGCTGCTGTTGATTCTTCATTCGGCACAGGTGCAGTAAAGGTCACCCCAGCACATGATTTTAATGACGAGGCAATAGCAAAAAGGCAGAGTCCAGCATTAGAGTTCATAACTGTAATAGGTAAGGATGGTAGTATGACAGAGGATGCAGGGAGCAGGTATGCAGGTCTGGATAGATATGAATGCAGGAAACTTGTGATTAAGGATTTAAAGGAGCGGGGGCTTATAGAAAAGGAACAGAGATACACGCATGCTATAGGACACTGCTACAGGTGTAAAACTGTTATAGAGCCTTTATTGACCCTTCAGTGGTATGTAAATGTACAGCCACTCGCTAAAGAGGCGATCAGGATGGTCAGGGAAGAAAAGATCAGGATTATACCGAAGTCATGGGAAAATACCTATTTTGCATGGATGGAAAATATTAGAGACTGGTGTATATCCCGTCAGATATGGTGGGGGCACAGGATACCTGCATGGTACTGCCAAAAAATGCAAAATGCAAAATGCAAAATGCAAAATGGAGTCATAGTATCAAGAGTCATGCCTCCAGTATGTCCTTACTGCGGCTCAGAAGAATTGGTTCAGGATGAGGATGTCCTTGATACATGGTTTTCATCTGCACTCTGGCCTTTTTCTACGCTCGGCTGGCCTGATAAGACGAACGACCTTAAGACCTTCTATCCTACGAGTGTTCTTGTAACAGGCTTTGATATCATCTTCTTCTGGGTTGCAAGGATGATAATGATGGGGCTTAAATTTATGGGGGAGGTGCCTTTCAGAGATGTTTATATACATGCCCTTGTCAGGGATGTGAAAGGCCAGAAGATGTCTAAATCAAAAGGCAATGTTGTTGACCCTCTTACAATGATGGACAGATATGGGACTGATGCCTTTAGATTTACACTTGCTGCCTTTGCTGCCCAGGGCCGTGATATCAGATTTTCAGAGGAGAGAGTAGAGGGATACAGGCATTTCGTAAATAAGCTCTGGAATGCAGCAAGGTTTGTTAAACAGAGCACAGAGCACAGAATACAAATACCAGAGAACTTTCAACTTTCAACTTTCAACTTTCAACTTCCCGAGAGGTGGATACTGAGCAGGCTTGCAGCTACCGCAGATGATATGAACAGGGCACTTGAAGAATACAGGTTTAATGATGCAGCAAGCAGCGTATACCAGTTCGTATGGCATGAGTTCTGTGACTGGTATATAGAGATGGCAAAGTCCGAACCCGTCACTTCTGAAAGTGTCATGTCGTGTCTCCTGTATACCCTTGAAACATCCTTGAGGCTGCTGCATCCTTTTATGCCGTATGTCACAGAAGAGATATGGCAGAATATAAAGAGTGAGGAGTCAGAAGTTAAAGAAAGTATTATGATCTCTGATTATCCGAAGTCTATGCCAAGAGACTATCAAGCAGAGGAAGATATGTCCTGCATCATGGAGGCGGTCATGGGGATAAGAAGCATAAGGGGGGAGTTGAATATCTCTCCCTCACTTGAACTGAATGTGTCCATAAAGACGCTTTCTGACATTACAGATAAGATATTGAGGAAGAATTTACAATATGTTAAAAGGCTTGCAAAGGCTGCTGAGATAAAGATTGGCAGGAATGTCAGGAAGATAGAAGGCTCTGCGGTATCTGTAAAAAATTCTGTTGAGGTCTATGTCCCTCTTAAGGGGCTTTTGAATATTGATGCAGAGATTGATAGACTTAAAAAAGATGGAGCAAGGGTCGAAGAATCTATAGCCTTTTTAAACAAGAAGCTTCTGAATGAGGATTTCCTTCAGAGGGCACCTGAGGAGGTGGTCGAGAAGGAGAAGACAAGATATAATGAGCTTGTGAGGAAGAAAGAAAGAATAGTGGAGAGTATTAAGAAACTCAAAGAAGTGGAGGTGAAAGAATGATGGATAGAGATGAGAAAGAGATTGAAGAAAGAGACCTTGAATTTATTGAAGGCGAGTTTATCAATATAAAACAGAGTACTGTCAGGGCTGTTGAGGGAGGACATATAGAACTACAACAGGTAGGTGCTATGAGTATAGACGGTGAAAGGGTTGAGGTTACCCAGGGGGCTTCTGTTCTGCTGAGAGGTAATAATGTAACCCTTAATCAGAGCATCAGCGGGGTCACTGTAGCGAACGAGACCTCAGTAAATTTTTCTTTTTCGCCTATCTTGATGTCAAGGAAACAGACGAATGTAAGCAGGAGTGCTATTGGAATTATGGCTGCAGGGAAGGTAAATTCTGAAAACAATACGGCATTGTTAGTTGTTGCAAACAAGGTTGAAGGCAATATGACCACACTTTTTGACTGGCAATCTGCCCTCGCCTTAGGTGCTGTCTTAGGTGGTGTTTTGGGATTACTTTCTTTATTCAGAAAGAGATAGACAGTTTAAACACAAGAAACTCAAGAGACTATATTATGGAAATTCCAACAAGTACACTTGAGATAATCCGTCTCGCCCTCGATGAGGATATAGGGTACGGTGACATTACATCCTCCCTTCTTATTGATGAGGATCATGAATCAAGGGCAGTATTTATCGCGAAGGCAAATTTTGTCCTATCAGGACTTCCTTTTACGAGAGAGGTTTTTTATATGCTTGACCCTGATATCACATTTAATGTTTTTATTAAGGATGGCTCTAAGGTGAGTAAGTTTGATGTGCTCGCTGAGGTTTATGGGAAAACAAGGGTTCTCCTATCATGTGAAAGGGTAAGCCTTAACATACTTCAGCGTCTGTCAGGTATATCAACAATGACAGATATGTTTGTTGAGGCTGTAAAAGGGCTGAATGCAAAGATCGTTGATACCCGTAAGACTACACCAGGCCTGAGATATATGGAAAAATATGCAGTCAGGATGGGTGGAGGAAGTAATCACAGGTTCGGCCTCTTTGATGGTATACTTATAAAGGATAACCATATAGAGGCTGTCGGCAGTATCAGGGAGGCTGTAAAACTTGCAAAAGGTAGCCATCATCTCGTCAGAATTGAAGTGGAGGTCGAAAATCTCAATGACCTTGAGGAAGCAATAGAGGCAGGTGCAGACATTGTGATGCTGGATAATATGTCAATTCAGGATATGAAAAAGGCTGTGAGGATTGCAGGTGGCAGGGTGGCACTCGAGGCCTCTGGTAATGTTAACCTTGAAAATGTAAGAGAGATTGCAGAGACAGGGGTTGATTTGATTTCAGTCGGTGCACTTACCCATTCAGCGGCCGCTGTTGATATCAGTATGAAGATAGTGAAGTAAGGTTTGTTGGGTTATCGAGTTTATTGGGTTTGTTGAGTTAGCATAAAAATTATGGGAAATTGTATAAACTTCCAGGTTTAAATTTTGATATAATTTTAAAAGGCAAGTAATTTAATAAATATAACCAAGGAGGAGTTATGAATCTAAAACAGGTAAAAGAGATTGCTAAGGAAAAGGGTGTGAAGGTCGGAAATATGAAGAAGGAAGAGATTATCCGCGCTATCCAGCGTGCAGAAGGTAATTTTGACTGCTTTGGTACTGCTATCGCAGGTATATGTGACCAGTCTGGTTGTCTATGGTGGAATGATTGTCTGAAATAGACCGTCGAATCCTCCAGTCTTAAAGGACAAAAATAAGTCTAAAAGAACAGAGGCTGAAGAGGGTGGTTTATGCGTGTGCTTACAGATTTTGACCTCCATCTTATCGGTGAAGGAAGCCATTACAAAAAATATGAAAAGCTCGGCGCACATGTGATAGAGATAAATGGCATAAAGGGTGTTCACTTTGCTGTCTGGGCACCAAATGCAAAGCGCGTAAGTGTTATTGGTGACTTTAATAAATGGGATGGAAGAAGGCATCCGATGCGTGTGCTCGGTTCATCAGGGATATGGGAAATGTTTATCCCAGGGCTTAAAGAAGGAGAGCTTTACAAATTCGAGATTAAATCGAGATTCAATAAGTATATTGCAGTAAAGGCAGACCCATACGCCTTTTATTTTGAAGTAAGGCCAAAGAGCGCATCTATTGTCTATGACATAAATAAATACCAGTGGAATGATAGAGAATGGATGCAGATGCGTTCAAAAAAGAACTGGCTCGAGTCCCCTATCTCTATCTACGAAGTGCATTTAGGCTCATGGATGAGAATGCCTGAGGAAGGTAACAGGCATCTTACTTACAGAGAGACTGCAGATAGACTGATCAGATATGTGAAGGGGATGGGCTATACCCATATAGAACTCCTGCCTGTAACAGAGCATCCTCTCGATGCATCATGGGGCTATCAGACCATCGGTTATTTTGCACCAACCAGCAGATACGGAACACCAGAGGATTTTATGTATTTTGTAGATAAATGCCACCAGAACAACATAGGGGTTATACTCGACTGGGCCCCTGCCCATTTCCCCACAGATGGGCACGGACTCGGCTTTTTTGATGGTACATGCCTTTATGAACACGAGGATCCGAGAAAAGGGTTTCATCCTGATTGGGGCACTAAGATATTCAATTACGGCAGAAATGAGGTAGGGAATTTTTTAATATCAAATGCCCTCTTCTGGCTCGAGAAATACCATATTGATGGTCTGCGTGTTGATGCAGTTGCATCAATGGTTTATCTCGATTATTCGAGAAAAGAAGGCGAATGGGTACCGAATATTTATGGTGGGAATGAAAACCTTGAGGCTATAGATTTTCTAAAGAGACTTAATGAGGTGGTTCATCAATACTATCCTGGTGTCCTTATGATAGCAGAGGAGTCAACCGCCTGGCCTATGGTCTCAAGGCCAACATATGTTGGCGGCCTTGGCTTCAGCATGAAGTGGAATATGGGATGGATGCACGATACACTTCTCTATTTCTCGAAAGACCCTATACACCGAAAATATCATACTAATAATCTCACATTCAGCATGCTTTATGCATTTACAGAGAACTTCATCCTTCCATTCTCACATGATGAGGTTGTTCATGGTAAAAGGTCAATGCTTGATAAGATGCCCGGTGATATGTGGCAGAAGTTCGCAAACCTCAGGGCACTTTATGGATATATGTATGGCCATCCTGGAAAGAAACTGTTATTCATGGGTGGAGAATTCGGACAGTGGGATGAGTGGAACCATAATAAGAGCCTTGATTGGCACCTCCTGAGATTCAAACCACACAGATGCCTTCGAAAGTTTGTTATGGACCTAAACCACCTTTATCAATCTGAGCCCGCCCTTTACCGGGTTGACTTTGATTATAGGGGCTTTGAATGGATAGATTTCCGTGATACAGGCAGTAGCGTGATATCCTTTATAAGGAGGGCTAAAGAGTTAAAAGATTTTCTTATTTTTGTCTGTAATTTCACGCCTGTACCGAGGTTTGGGTATAGAATAGGTGTGCCTGAAAAGTGTTTTTACAGAGAGATAGTGAATAGTGACTCAAAAGAATACTGGGGCAGTAACCTCGGCAATGCAGGAGGTGTAAATGCTGAAGATATTCCGTGGCATGGCAGGCGATATTCAATTAATATTACGCTTCCCCCCTTATCTGTTTTAATATTTAAGCCATACCGTTAGCATTACAACGACATTTAATTTTTTCGATCCATATTTTATTGTCATTCCTGCCCCGCATCGGAGTGCGGGGTAAACTCCAGCAGGAATCCAGAATGTATAGATTCCCGTTTTCACGGGAATGACAGAGTAGGGTTAGTCTATCTCAACAATCCAGCCGAAAGGGTCTTTCTTTTCTCCATACTGTAGCGAGACAATTTCTTCGAAGAGGCGTTTTGAGAGCTCACCGACCTGACCATCGTTTATCGTAATTGTCCTGTCTTTATATGACAGTTCACTGACAGGAGAAATCACAGCAGCAGTACCCGTGCCGAATACCTCAAGAAGGCTGTCTCTTTCTCCAGCAGCAAAAACTTCATCAATGGATATCCTTCTTTCAGATACAGCAATGCCCCATTCCTTAAGAAGTATTAATACGGAGTCTCGTGTTACACCTGCGAGTATAGTGCCCTCAAGTGGAGGAGTTATTACTTCATCTCCGATTCTGAAGAATATGTTCATGGTTCCCACTTCTTCTACAAACTTATGATGAACACCGTCAAGCCAGAGGACCTGGGTATAACCCATCTTTCTTGCCTCCTCTGCAGCGAGAAGGCTTGCAGCATAATTTCCAGGGGTCTTTGCAGCACCAACACCTCCTGGTACTGCCCTGACATATTTGTCGGTTACAAGTATACGTACAGGTTTAAAGCCCTCAGTATAATATGCACCCACAGGAGAGAGGATTATAAAAAAGATATATGTATGTGATGGCCTTACACCGAGGTAAGGGTCTGTTGCTATAATAGCCGGCCTGATGTAAAGTGCAGTACCCCTGTTCGATGGGACCCAGTCCCTGTCAATATTGATAAGTTTTTTTATTGCAGATAGAATCAGTTCGGGTTCGACCTCTGGTATACATAAACGCCTTGCAGAACTGTTTAATCTTGATATGTATTTCTGTGGCCTGAACAAAAGTATTTTTCCGTTAATTCCCTTGTACGCCTTTATACCTTCAAATATTGCCTGGCCATAATGAAAGACCATAGTTGACGGGTCAAGATAAAAAGGCCCGTAAGGTTCTATCCTCGGATTGTGCCAGCCCTTATCAGGGGAATAATCCATTACAAACATATGATCTGTAAATACTTCTCCGAATACAAGCTCGCTGTCCTCCGGCTTTGTTTTCAGGGACATCGTCTTTTTAACTGCAATCTCATTACTCATAACATTAACTCCTTGCCTCTGTGTCCTGGGTTAATTTTTAATTTTGCATTTTGAGTTTTTCATTTATTTAAAACCCATATTCCTTCCAGCGAGCATCAACAAGTTTCTTTAGCTCCTCTGTCATATAAATCTCTTCTGGCCAGTCGCGCATCATTCCCTCTTCACGGCTTTTTCTTGCAGCATCAATCCCTATCTTTGAACCGTATCGTGGCCAATTAGCAGCATGGTCAAGGCTATCGAGAGGCCCTTCGGCAATGACTACATCACGCCTCCAATCAACATTGTTTAAAACCCGCCATGCAGTGTAAGAGAGGTTTTGCACATCCACATCGTCATCTACAACAATAATGAGTTTAGCAAACATCATCTGACCCTTGCCCCAGAGGCCATGTATGACTTTCCTGGCATGTCCCGGATAACTTTTTTTGATAGAGATAATGGCAGCGTTATGGAAGACACCCTCCATAGGAAGATTCATATCCTTAATCTCGGGGAAATCAAGGCGTATCAGGGGAAGGAATATTCGTTCTGTTGCCTTAGCCATATAGCAGTCCTCCATCGGGGGTTTGCCTACAATGGTTGCCGGGTAAATCATATCTTTGCGATGAGTAATACAGGTTACATGGAAGACAGGATAGGGCTCAGCAGGAGAGTAAAAGCCTGTATGGTCTCCGAATGGGCCTTCAATGCGGGTTTCGCCTATCTTCAGATAACCCTCAATTATAAGTTCACTGTTAGCAGGGACCTCGATATCACATGTGATGCACTTGACCATCTCAACAGGTGATTTACGAATGAAACCTGCAAAAAGCATCTCATCAAAGGATTCAGGCAAAGGTGCGCTTGCAGAGTAAATCACAGCAGGGTCGCTGCCTACAGCGATTGCAGCAGGCATCTGTTTTCCCATAGACCTGTATTTGTCATAATGGCGGGCACCTCCTTTATGGATATGCCAGTGCATGCCTGTAGTTGTCTTGTCATAAATGTGTATCCTGTACATACCGCAGTTCTGAATACCGGTTTCAGGGTCTTTTGTGAAAACCATTGGTAGTGTGATAAATCGGCCTTCATCTCCAGGCTGGCCGTCATGCGGCCAACATTTAAGGATAGGGAATTTGCTGAGGTCAGGGTTTTCTTTCTCGATTACCTCCTGACAGGGAGCTTTTTTGACATACTTTGGCAGATACTGAGAAATCTCGAAAAGTTTAGGTAACATGGCAAGCTTTTCCATCAAGGTTTTAGGAGGAGCCTGTTTTAGAAGTTTCTCAATCCGTCTGGCCACATCATCGAGTTCATTTACCTCAAGGGCAAGACACATCCTCTCAAAAGAGCCAAAGAGATTTGTGACAACAGGATATTCAGAGCCCTTTACTTTCTCAAAAAATAGGGCCTTTCCGCCCTCAGGGCTTTTACTCATTCTGTCCGTAATCTCAGAGATTTCGAGGATGGGGTCCACTTCTACCCTGATACGGTGCAGGAGGCCTTTGTTTTCCAGAAGGGCAATGAATTCTCTAAGGTCTC
>JACRGU010000165.1 GCA_016212245.1 Nitrospirota bacterium | reverse complement strand
GTTGCCCTTCCGGTCGTTGACACCGAGGGGTTTATGCTCGGTATTGTTACTATTGATGATGTTATAGACAGAATCCTGCCACCGGCAGCAAAGCGCAAGAGGAGAAAGGTGTGAGCCTCTGGAGAAAAATTGTTATATTCCTATCTGTAATGGGGCCAGGGATAATAACCGCAAACATTGACAACGATGCAAGCGGTATCACTACCTATTCCGTAGCAGGTGCCCGTTTCGGATACACCCTCTTATGGACACTCATCCCGACCACCATCGCCCTTGTAGTGATACAGGAAATGGTGGCAAGAATGGGTACTATAACAGGCAAAGGGCTTTCTGACCTCATAAGGGAAAATTATGGTGTCAGGTCAACATTTTATATGATGGTCGCCTTTTTTATCGCCAACTTCGGGACAACAGTCGCCGAGTTTGCAGGATGGGCTGCAAGTATGGAGATACTCGGCCTTAGCAAATACCTGATGGTTCCCCTGGGTGCATTATTTATCTGGATTTTAGTCGTAAAAGGCAGTTACAGGTTTGTTGAACGGATACTGCTGTTTGCATGTCTTCTGTATTTTGGATATGTACTATCAGGCTTTATGGTAAAACCAGAATGGACAGAGGTGTTCTATGGAACATTTGTACCACAGATAAAGTGGAACTCCGAATACATTATACTGTGTATAGCGATTATCGGGACAACAATTACTCCATGGATGCAGTTTTATCTGCAATCATCCATTGCTGAGAAAGGGATAAAGAAAGAGGAATATAAGGCATCCAGGCTCGATGTATTTATTGGCTGCAGCATCACAGATATTATCGCATTTTTTATTATTATTACATGTGCAACAACCCTCTTTCCAAACAGCATAAGGATACATGATGCCTCAGAGGCAGCACTGGCCCTTAAACCTTTTGCAGGGAATTATGCCTCTCTAATATTTGCTGTTAGTCTTGCCAATGCAGCGCTCCTCGGTGCAATTATTGTTCCTCTCGCAACATCTTACTATATCTGTGAGGCAATGGGATGGGAAAGGGGTGTAAACAAGACCTTCAAAGAAGCACCACAATTTATGTGGATATATACCTTTATGATAGTTATATCTGCCCTTTTGATTCTTATTCCAGGTGCTCCTCTTGTATTTCTCATGGTGTTGTCTTCTGTGCTTAACGGAATACTACTGCCGTTTGTCCTGATATACGTGCTATCTCTTGTTAATAATAAAAAGATTATGGGAGATTATGTAAATCCAAAGTCCTACAATTATATATCATGGGGGACAGTAGGTGTGCTTACAGTACTTACAATATTTTTTGTAATAACTACATTAGTTCCCCTGAGAGCGTGATATGGTTAAGGCAGTAGAATGGGTTGACGAAAAGGTAATCATGCTCGACCAGTCAAAGTTGCCTCTTGAGATTACCTTTATTGAGTGCACGGATTATAGGCAGGTTGCAGAAGGTATAAGAAAGCTCTGGATAAGGGGAGCACCTGCTATTGGTATTGCAGCAGCAATGGGCATAGCCCTCGGAGCACAGGATATAAGGGCAGAGAATTTTGATGGATTCATGGAAGGACTTGAACCTATCTTTAATGAAATGCTTTCTACAAGACCTACAGGGGTGAATATAAGGTGGGCGATAGATAGGATAAAAAGCGTTATGATAAAGAGCAGGAATGAATCAGTGGATGGATTAAAAGAACTTCTTATTGCTGAAGCAAAAAAGATACTTGAGGATGACATTGAGGTAAATAAGGCGATCGGCAGATGGGGCACAGAGCTCATAAAAGACGGTAGTACGATCCTCACCCACTGCAATGCAGGAGCCCTCGCAACAGGCGGATACGGAACTGCAACAGCACCAATGTTAGTCGCAAGAGAGCAGGGCAAGAGGTTTGATGTTATCGTTGATGAGACAAGGCCTGTGCTTCAGGGTGCAAGGCTGACGGTATGGGAACTTATGCAGGAAGGGATTCCGGTAACGCTTATCACAGACAGTACAGCCGGTGCACTAATGAAAAATGGTGAAATAGACCTCACTATCGTGGGCACAGACAGGATAGTACGAAATGGTGATGTTGCGAATAAGATAGGTACTTATACATTGGCAGTTCTATGCAAAGAGCATAAAATACCTTTTTATGTTGCCGCACCCATCAGTAGTATTGATTTTTCTATTGCCACAGGAAAAGACATCCCTATAGAGGAAAGAGGGCCTAAAGAGGTTACCCATGTATCTGGCAGAGGAGGCAGTATTCAGATAGCTCCTGATGGTGTAAGGGTAAGAAACCCCGCCTTTGATGTAACTCCTGCAAGATATGTCACAGCAATCATTACAGAAAAAGGTGTATTTAGACCCATGGATTTGAAAAGGCTCATGGATACAGATGCGGACATCGAAGAATTCAGGCTAAAACCTTGAGGTGGTATTATGGATTTTAAAGAAGTCTTTGACTCGTATGGACCTGATCTCAGGCTCGTAGAAGAGAGAATTAAAAACCTCTTTGAAAGTCAAGTTTTTGTCATACCACTTATTGGACAGCATCTCATAGAAAG
>JACRGU010000164.1 GCA_016212245.1 Nitrospirota bacterium | reverse complement strand
CCTCACATACAGTTTCATCAGCTATCTTGTCGAGGAGGTCTGGAACCCCTTCCTCTTCTGCCCTTTTGTCGAATGTCTCCTTAAGACTCTCTTTAAGGTTCTTGGTCATCCAGACAATGCGTTTGATTCCACCATCACCATAGAGGAACTTTTTACTCACTATGAAGTTCCTACCAATACCCATGAATCCAGGATTCTGTGTTCCTCCGCCAACACTGCCTGCTAATGTCGAAAATTTCATCCCTACAGGGGTCATGCCCGTATGCCCACGCTGCACAATCATAACTCCATTTGCCTCAGGGACAATCGCTATAATGCACTCAAAACATCCACAGGATGTCATGGGATTTTCCATTATGGTATAAAGATTAAGTGTCTCGACCTTGCCACCTGATGCCTTCTTCAGATACTCATCAATACCTGTATAACGACCGTATCTTGCATCCAGAAGCTCGCCCTTTGATATAGGCTGGTTTCCACCTGTTGGGTCTATCTCGAATGCAGCCTTACAGTCAAGCCAGTTATATGCTCCACATAGACCGAGTCTCTCCGGACTGATAACACATACATGTGTTGGTGCAAATGACTGACAGAGAAGACATGAATAGAATGTATCTACAGATTCATCTATCATACCAGCAAGCCTTTTGTCTCTCTCCTTATATGCCTTTCTCGCCTCTTCTTGAATCACGAGTACATCTTTCTCATCCAAATAAATGGTTACCTGAACCTTGTCAACTATGGTTTTGAATCTATTGTGGGTCATAACATTATGTATCACACCTATATGTTCTAAGGTAATCCCCTCTTTAAATGCCTGATTACTTACCCTCGTCCATATAATATCACGGGAGCCCATGTGCCATAGTCCCTGGGCTTCATTTATGTTGTGGTGAAGTTTTCTTTCAATAATGGATTCGAAATCCTTCTGCATCTTTCTGCCTGCAACATCAACAACTATTCCGAGCGGCATCTGTCCACCCTGCTCATATCCTTCCTTCCAGTTAGTGCCAACAACAGTAACCTTACCATCCTCTATCTCCTCCATCTCCCTCATCCTCACCCATTCAAATGAAGGTGTCCGAGTGCCTCCAAACTCTATAAACATATCCTCTTTCCTTATTCTCTCACCCTCAAATGCAGGGCCGTATGCAACAGGTATTGGAGGCTTCTCGACAGTAATCTTTAATCCTCTAACCTCGATAGCCTTCTGGACAATCTTATTATGGTCAAACTCTTTGTCAACCTCTTCATAAGTACATACACCTGTTGGATGGATAACAGGGACATCTGTATCACAAACTGCTGGATAACCCATATTTATAGCACCTGCACCAGTCGTCCACTTTATATCATCGAGTCCACCTAAAACTAAGGCAAAGGCAAAAACCCTGTCCTTTGTGTATTTGAGATGACCTTTAAAATCTCCACCCTTCTTTCCACCAAAGATAAGTGACGCCCTTACTGACCAGTTAAGGGCGTAAAGTGTGTGTTCTGTGTCAGGGCCAAGTGGGACAATGTATGTATCCCATCCGAGCTCGACATTCTTTCGTAGAAGCTGTTTGGTGACACTGTTGCCGTTAACATGTCCTGATAAAAATATAAGGATATTCTTCTCCTGAAGCTCTCTCACAATCTTTACAGCAGTGTCATCATCAGGGGCCGCACCTATGATCGCAGCAAAACCAGGCATCCTGCCATCTACAAGTTGAATACCAAGATTCCTCTGGATGGTATCTGTTATAAATCCATTATAGACATAGCCTGTTTCAGGGTCTACTGCAGGCTCAAGGCCATTGATGTAGCGCAATGCCATTATTATCTCTTCTGCAAATAGTGTTGCCATACCAGAATCGAGTGCCTCACCGAGATATGGTTTCCATATATGTTCTTCAGGTTCTGGATGAAGTAATTCCTTTGCCATACCGAGTGCAACCTTCATATCTCCGAGTGTCTTTACCGCAAACCCTGTCATTGCATATACCATCGGGAAATAAAAAGCAGTATCTGGAAACTCAAAGATAAAGTCCTTGCCTTTCTCAGTAATAACCTTTTCAAGCATTTCTTCAGCCTGTCTGACTAATTTATGAGCGCCTCTTATGGCTGCAGAGGCTATTAACTTGGACATCTCTACCTCCTGATCATATTCAATTGAATTATTTATTTCCTGTCATTCCTGCGGAAGCAGGAATCCAGGCACTTTAATTAACTCTGGATTCCCACTTTCGTGGGAATGACAGAGGGTAAATTCAAGTTATATATTATTATGCCCGAGACCTCAAAAACGCAGGTATTCCATTCGCCTCTCTCGGGCCAACTGTTACCTTCCAGCCTTCGAGCTTATCTTCTATCGAACCACTTAGTATTGCTACATAGCCAGGGATAACAAGCTCCCTGTGGTTTATATCATTCTCTATGCCACTTTCCTTTATAAACTGTGCAATCTTCGCTGCTGTAAACTTTCCTGCTGCCCATGCTGTAAGCACTGAGAGTCCTTCACAATCCATAACAGCTAAATAACTCGGAACCTTGCTGTTCTCAACCTCGCCAGATACGATAAAGTAAGTGAGAGAGAAGTTTGTTGTAATAAGCAATGGTGAGTCAGACATTGGCTCACCAATCTTGTAAATCTTCTGCTCAACCTGCATCGGAACCTGTGGGTCTGTATAAAGGTTCTGCCTCAATGTAAAGAGTGCAAGGTTCTTCCACCGCTCAATACTACTGAGAACAATTATCGAAGAATATTTTGCAACCCCGATTGCTCCAATAAGTGCCTCATACAGGCTGTCATCACGCTGTGCAAAGGTTATAACAGGATAACCGAGGGGCTTAAAGTTCTTTTTAACAGCAGCCCTCCTTATAAGTGTGTTATCTCTAAGCATATCCTTTGCCTTCCTCGCACCCGAATCTATTACCATATCTGTAACACCGAGTGACTTAATCTTCTCTGTAAGGTTCGAGAGTTCATCAAGCCCATTAGCAGTAACACCGAGTATCGCCTTATATGTCTTTGCAATGTTTGCCATTGCATCTGCATTTTCGGAGTTTGCACCATATATGACGGGCTTCTTATCAGCAAACAACTTAACAGCCGCTTCAGTAGCCTGAGGATTATCTGCGCAGACTATGACCGGGACAGCAGGTGCCTTTTCTGCAACTACTTTTGCAGAAGTCTCAAACTTACCTATATCGTTAGAATCATTTGTAAGGGCAATCGCATCAATCCTCAGTTTCTGACCAACCCTTTCTACCTCGGAATTAAGAACTTCCTCGATCTTACTATTTATATCAGCCTCTGAAAGTGTGTCTTTTATCTCGAGTGCAAAGGCACATGGATTAACAAACTTCTTATCATGCCTGAAAAGTACTGTCTCCTCACCCATCTTTACTGCCTTATCACCAACGCCGAATGTAATCGGTCTTACAGGAGGTGCGGATGCCTCCCCCAATTTCTGCTTTACCTCCTCAGAGACATCAGGACATAAATCTATAGAGGCCTGCCTCTGGGCAAGCTTCATTGCAAAGGCAAGGCATGTAGGAAAACCGCATTTCTTACAGTTTGTCTTTGGCAGAAGTTTAAATATCTCAACACCAGTTAAAGCCATCTCAAGCCTCCAGAAAAATTCTCAAAATCCTAAGTGATTGCACTCATAACATCGTATACTGATTTTTAATGCTCAGAAATCTCATAACATAGTAAACCTGCAATATTCTCTTTGTTATTGACCAGAAAATGTCATTCCGTGCTTGACACGGAATCCAGAACCTTTCTTTTGGATTCCTGCTTTCGCAGGAATGACGAAAAGTGTTCCCTATAGTATACGATGTTATGATAT
>JACRGU010000019.1 GCA_016212245.1 Nitrospirota bacterium | reverse complement strand
TTTACATCTAATATCCAACATGGAGACCGGTTTTGTATAACTCCTGAGGCAATACACCTTCCTCTGTAATTTCTACCCGTGGTGTTGAAACTTTATTAGACCTTGCTATTGTGATAAAAATGCCCTGAGGATTTATAACACCAATATCTGCAATGAATTCTGTTTCAGGACTGACATCTATATACCAGCTACCTATCCCCTCATTTACAGGTATATCGAAATAGCTATTTGCATTCATGCCATCGAAATCAATACCTGTGACATCATACACCCTGATATTAAGGATACCTCCATACCTTGCAATGGTATCCTCACCTACTTCCCAGTAAGCGAAAAGCTTCTTCGGGTCAACAGTCATAAGTGTAATACTGTCTTCACCGTACTCTGTTGGTAATGCTTCCCAGGGCATGGATGGATATTTAGGTTTCTCAGTAATTTTTCTGATTTTAACTTTCTTTGCAGCTTTAAGGGGGAGCTCCTTCTCAGGCTTTGCAACAACCTTCTTAACTATCTTCTTTGGTTTTTTCTCTACCTTAACCTTTTTAGTTTCCTTCTTAACAGCCTTTTTGGTGGGCTTCTTTTCTTTTTTCTTAGCAGTAACCTTTTTTGCTTCCTTCTTTTTTACAGTAGTTTTTTTAACAGTCTTCGGCTTTTTCTTTACTACCTTCTTCTTCACCTTCTCAGTAATCTTTTTAGTAACTGCCTTCTTCTCCTCTTTCTTCTTCATAGCCCCCTCCTTTTAAGGTATATTTTAGCAGAATTTTAAATTTTTCATTTTGAATTTTGCCCTGAACTTGATTCAGGGTCAGTGTGCCTCCACCCAGTTTCTTCCATAACCTATATCAACCTTTATAGGCACAGAGAAATCCCAACTGCCCTCCATCTCTTTTTTAACGATATCTTTTACTATCTCAAGCTCTTGTGCTGGAACCTCAAATAGAAGTTCATCATGAACCTGTAAAATCATCTTTGCCTTTAACCCTTTGTCTTTAAATCTTTTCCATATATTTATCATCGCAATTTTAATAATATCTGTTGCTGTCCCCTGTACAGGAGAGTTTATTGTAAGCCTCTCGCCCTGTTGTCTTATGTTTGAGTTCTGGCTTTTGAGTTCTGGTATAGGACGCCTTCTTCCAAACAGTGTCGTTACATAACCCCTCTCTCTTGCCTCATATAGGGTTTTTTCTATATATTTTTTAGCTCCAGGGTGTTTATCAAAATACTGTTCTATATATATTTTTGCCTCATCCCTCGATATATTAAGTGTTTCTGATAGACCGAATGAAGACATCCCGTAAATGACCCCAAAATTCACTGTCTTTGCAATCCTCCTCATGTCAGAAGTAACCTTATCTACAGATACGCCAAAGAGTTCTGCTGCTGTCCTTGTATGGATATCAAGGCCGGTTATGAAGGCATCAATAAGACCTTTATCCTGGCTCAGGTGAGCAAGAATTCTCAATTCAACCTGTGAGTAATCTGCTGAAAGCAGGAGATTGCCTTCTTCTGCTATAAATGCTTCTCTTATCCGCCTCCCCCACTCTCCTCTGATCGGTATATTCTGAAGATTAGGTTCGCTGCTGCTCAGCCTTCCTGTGGCTGTTACTGCCTGGTTAAATGATGTATGGATACGGCCTGTTCTTGGATTGATGAGCGCTGGAAGTACATCAACATATGTTGTCTTGAGTTTGCTCAGACTCCTGTAATTAAGTATCTCCCGTGGAAGCTCATGGGATTCTGCAAGCTCCTCAAGTACACCCATCTCTGTAGAAAAACCAGTTTTTGTCTTCTTCCTCGGCTGAAATCCAAGGTTATGAAATAAAATTCTGCTTAACTGTCTGGGTGAATTGATATTGAACTCCTCTCCAGCAAGGAAATAAATCCTTCTCTGAATTCCATCAAGATCTCTTTCAAGCTCTTTTGATATCCCCTCGAGCTTACCCGTATCAATCTTCATGCCTGCCTCTTCCATATCAGCGAGCACACAGATAAGAGGCATCTCCATATTGAAATAGATTTCTTCAAGGTTGTTTTCCTTGAGTTTATTAAACAGAACCTCTTTTAATTCAAGACTCAGACCCGCATCTTCAGAGGCATAAGGGGCGGCCTCTTCTAAAGGGACCTCTGCAAAGGAACTTCTCTTCCCTACAACTTCCATAAAGGTTTTTTTTCTGCGGGATAGATATTCCAGGACGACCTCTTCAAGGCTGTGGTCCGATTTGTTTGGATTAATAAGGTATGATGCAATCATCGTGTCATATAGTATCCCTTTAAGATGAATGCCCTCCTGTCTTAGCATCATTATGTCATATTTGAGATTGTGACCTATCTTTGATATCTTTTTGTCTTCAAAGATTCGGGAAAGTGCTCCCGATACGTCTTTTTTATTTATCTGTGCAGGCACTCCAGGATATGAATGAGAAACAGGGATATAAGATGCATACCCCTTCTCTGTGCATAATACCAGGCCAACAAGGGCGTCAGTCATAGGTTTTCTGCCTGTTGCCTCGATGTCAAAGGCAAACTCATCTTTAATAGATTCTGCAATCTTTTTGAGTTTTTCCATAGAAAGGACTGTTTCATAGCTTATCTCATTGGATACGCCTGATGGGATGAGTTTCATCAGGCTTCCAAATTCAAACTCGCTGAAGAGTGAGAGAAGTGAAGGCCAATCAGACTCTTTAAGACCGAACTCACTGATGTCAATATCCAGAGGCACAGATGTATCAATGGTTGCAAGTCTCTGACTTAACCTCACCATATCAGTATTTTCAGAGATAAGCTTTTTTAGCTTTTCTCTCTTTATCCTGTCTGTATTACTAAGCAACTCTTCGAGACTTCCAAAATCTGAAAGGAGCTCCTTTGCAGTCTTTTCTCCTATTCCTTTAATCCCCGGGATGTTGTCAATCGCATCTCCTGTCAGTGCCATAAACTCTGTAATCCTTTCTGGCCCGATACCGAATCTCTTTTTTACATATTCTTCATCAAGGATGCTATCCTTCATCGGGTCATAAACTTTAATGTTATCCCCGACGAGCTGGAGCATATCCTTATCTCCGGTAACGATAAATACATCTATTCCTTCAGAGGCTGTCTTCTTTGCAATCGTGCCGAGCAGGTCATCTGCCTCATATCCAGGCACCTCGAATATCTTGATGTTAAAGGCAGAAATCATCCTCCTTATGTGAGACATCTGCTGGACAAGCTCTCCTGGGGTTTCAGGCCTGTGTGCCTTATATTCTTCATAAATCCTGTGTCTCTCTGTAGGTACAGGGGAATCAAAAGATATCACGATACCATCAGGTTTCTTTTCCCTGATGATTTTGAGAAGCATATTTGTAAAGCCATAGATTGCATTAGTTGGAAAGCCTTTAGAGTTTGAGAGTCCTCTAATAGCGTAATAGGCGCGGTAAACATAAGAATTTCCATCAATGAGATAAAGGTTCATGGAAGATTATAACCTATAAGAGTCATGAAAGAAAAATTGCAAGAGTGTTATAACTGTGCTATATTTTATTCATGAAAGACAATGATATAAAGGCGATAGCTGAAAGATACGGGATCACACTTATCTATCTCTTTGGCTCTCAGGCAGATAAAGGAAGAAGATACCTCGAAGGCGAGGATGTGAGGTTAGATGCCTTTTCTGACCTTGATGTTGCAGTTACCTTTGAAAATCCTCCAACAGAAGCCATCAAGATCTATGGAGTCATTTATAAGGAAATCTCAGAGATATTTGACCCGTTTAATATTGACCTCATATTCATGCATGAGGTGGGCGCATTATTCCAGTATGAGATAATAAAAGGTGTAAGGGTATATGAGAAAGACAGACACCTGACAGACGAATTTGAAGAAGGGATTATGAAACGGGCTGAAGATCTGTTATTTAAGAAAAGGATTTTTGATGATGAGGTTATGGAGGCAATAGAGGATGGTTATATCGAGTTTGAATACAACCCGAATCCTTGAACTCCTTAGATTCATAGAGACCTGCCTTAAAGAACTGAGGCCCTTCTCCGCAATGGCCTTAGAGGAATTTCTATCAGACAGGAAAAATCCTCCATTCGTGGAAAGTTATCTCAGGAGGAGTCTCGAGGCTGTTTTTGACATTAGCCGGCATATCCTTGCCAAGACATATGGATTTAAAGAGATAGAATACAAAGTCATAGCAAGGGAACTTGGAAAGATGGGGGTCGTTACGAAAGAACTCTCTGATGTGCTTTATACCATGGCAGGATACAGAAATCGCATGGTCCATTTTTATAGAGAGGTCATCCCTGAGGAGCTTTATCATATCGTGGTCAATAACCTAAAGGATTTTGATAGCTTTAATAGGGAAATCGTGGCATTTCTTAAGGCTTATGAGGAAAAAACCAGAACTATATAAAGGTTCATGGAAGATTATAACCTATAAAACTTCTGCCTTCTATCCCCTAACTAAGATCAAAGTAATGTCTCCTTTAGGAGAGATAAGGGGATAATAAATAGCATTTCTGCCTTTTATTAGATGGTATCCATCAACAGAATAAACTACTTCTTCAGGAGGACTGATATCCACAGTCTTCCCCCTCTTGGCTATTTTGGCAATAATGTTGCCACAGGTAATATTACAGAATTCTTTAACTCCATCAGCCATTACTTCTCTGGATTCCTCTTTAATCTCTTCGCCTATAATCTTAGAAGCAATCAATCTTGATGTCTCAAGAGATGAAGAAATAGCATACTCATATTTGAGGCTTCCAGATAAGAGAACTGATATGAGTAAGAAATTTCTCTGAGGCTCTTCATTACTTATAAATCCATGGTCAACCTTAACATTTATGTATGCCATACGCTGAAGCATCTTTTGTGTCATGTCTGCCATATCCCTTACAATTTCCGGATTCTCAACACCACCTGGAATTATTATCTCTCCTGTAATATACTTGCTCTGGTCCGCCTTAAATAAGGCTAATTCTCTTTCAAGGACACCACGGCTTAAAAAGCCTTTTTCAGCCAATGCCTCCCCGATAAAGATGTGGTCGTTTTTCTGCATAGTTAATATCTCTTCAACCTGAGCTGAATTTAAAATGCCCAGTTTTACAGCAATCTCACCAAACTGCATGTCTGTACGTTTCTGTTCATTTTGAATCCTCTCAATATCTTTCTCTGTTAGATAACCTTTTGATAGGGCATATTCACCAAATCTTAGATTCCTTGACTCCTGGTATTCTACTGCTTTAATTAGTTCCTGTGGTTTAATAATATTTTTTTCCAGAAGGAATTGACCAAAAAATTTTATCCCCATTTTGCCCCCTATTTTTATTGCCCTGACCTTAATCTTCTATAGGCTTTTTAGTATTGAGATAATTGTTTCAGATTCAAATGGTTTTGAAATAACATTTTTAGCGCCAAACTTAATAGCCTCCATAACCTTGTCCCCTACACCTCCAACAGATGAGATAACTACAATCTTTGCTTCCTTGTTAATGCTCATTAAGGTCCTGACTGTTTGAAGCCCATCCATCTCCGGCATAATAAGGTCCATACAGACAATATCAGGTTTTAAGGATGTATAGAATTTTATCCCTTCAATCCCATTCTTTGCATGACCGACAACCTCAAATATCCCGGAATCGTCAATGATTTTCTGTAGCTGTTTAGCAATAGTTACACTGTCGTCAACTAAAAGGACCTTCTTTTTCTCCATACAATCACTCCTCTTATTTTATACTTATAATTTTAGTGACTTTAGAATTTCCGCGAGTTTTGGCTCTACTTTTGCATACTCTTTTAGCGCCTTCTCAAGAAGCTCCTCTCTCTCCTCAAGTTCTCTGTTTTTCCTTACAACCGGAGATAAAGCGGTCCTCCTATCCCATATGACAAAACCAATCAGTATCCCCATGCCACCAAAGAGTATTCCAAAACCCCAAAGCATGAAGGTCTTTAAATCACTTATGTCC
>JACRGU010000162.1 GCA_016212245.1 Nitrospirota bacterium | reverse complement strand
TTTAAACCGTATTCGTAAAGGTCTTCGAACTTTTCATCGCTCCACAAATAGAAAATATCCTTCAAGGCATCAGTGGCACTCTCAGTACTAACAGTTTTTGACCTAGACTTGGCTACCACCGGAGGAATATATAATATTAGCACTGAAACAATTAAAACAGAGAAACCTGCAACTAACTTTTTCATATGCGGATAATACTAATTAAATAAAAACAGTCTCTTTTTTGTTCTTGACCCTGATAATGTAACATCCTTGTCAATATCAAAGATTCGACCCTTCCTCACTCGGTTTAACTCCATAAACTTTTATGCTTTCAACTGAACTTATAACCTCTTTTACGCTTTCAGGCGGTATTTTAAAATTCTCAATAACAGCCTGAGCGGTTGGATCATTAGCCATACACTCAATAGGAAAAGATGTTTCATCAATTGTCCTCACATCCTGAAATCCTACCGCTTTTATGGTTCCGATATATTCCTCTTTCAATATTGCACCAGAAAGACAACCAATATATGCCTCAATGGAATTCTTTACAAAATCTGGAAGTTCCTTCAACAAAACTATATCAGAGATTATCAATCTACCGCTTGGTTTTAGGACTCTGAGTGCTTCCTCGAAAACCCTTCTTTTGTCAGGTGAGAGGTTGATAACACAATTCGAGATGACTATATCGACAGAATTATCTGCAACTGGTAAGTTTTCAATCTCTCCGAGTCTAAACTCTACATTTCTGTAGTTGCCTTTCTTGGCGTTTTCTCTTGCCTTTTCAATCATCCCTGGTGTCATATCTACACCAATAACTCTTCCATTTTTGCCAACTTTGTTAGCAGCAAGAAAACAATCAAATCCCGCACCTGAACCAAGGTCAAGAACGGTTTCGCCTTCCTTTAAAGAAGCAAGGGCAACAGGATTCCCGCAACCAAGCCCTAAGTTTGCACTTTCAGGAACTGCTTTAAGTTCTTCATCAGTATATCCTATCTTCTTACTAATCTCCTGTGCTAAACCCATGCTTCCACAACGCGAATTCACAGGAACACAACAGGAATCATCCTGTTTTGCAATTTTGGCGTAGCCCTCTCTTACAATTTCCTTTATCTTTTCTTTCTTCATTTTCAATTCCCTCTCATATCTTTTGCTGAGCGAAGGACTCGGTTATATCCGAACAAGTTCGTCTATACCCCAAAATGGCAGGATAGACGAAGTATATTAAAGCAATTTTATCATGTCCTTATAATTCAAAACAACCGGAACTTTTTTCTTATTTTTACTATTTTGTCATTCCGAGCCCTTCGCTCTTTGGGATAGAACAGGATGTCTGCTTACAAGGACACGATTGTCGAGTTGAAGTTAATCTGGAAATATGGTGATAATATAGCAGACAAACTGAATAAACCAAAGAAACTGTTTATATCGAAATGGAGTTCACTGTGAATAATCCAGGATACAAGGTATTAGTTGTTGATGATGAGCGGGATATATGCAGGGCTCTTGAGTTTCTTCTATCGAGGGAGGGATATAGGGTCACAATAGCGTATAGTGGATATGATGCGTTGAAAAAGATAGAGACAGATAAGTTTGACCTTGTTCTCACAGACCTCAGGATGGAAGGCATGGATGGAATACAGGTTCTCGAAAAAGCACTCCAGATAGACCCGAACCTCATAGTGATAATAATGACTGCATATGCCTCTGTTGAATCTGCTGTTGATGCCATGAAGAAGGGGGCAAGTGACTATATTGTAAAGCCTTTTATTAATGAAGATGTGAAGCTCAGGATAAGGCGTCTTCTTGAACACAAGAAGGTGCTCCTCGAAAATGTGGTTCTGAGACAACAGTTGAGCCAGCAGTTCGGCAGCAAGGAATTTATAGGGGTTTCTCAGCAAATCCAGCGTGTCTTTGAGATGCTCGAAAAGGTGATCCCTACTCGAAGTAATGTCCTTATCCTTGGAGAGAGCGGCACAGGGAAGGGACTGATAGCAGAGATCATACATTATAACAGCCCGAGGAAGGATAAACCCTTCATGTCAATAAACTGTTCAGCTATACCTGAGACCCTTCTCGAGAGCGAATTATTCGGATACAAAAAGGGAGCTTTTACCGGGGCGACCTCGGATAAAAGTGGTCTTATAACAATGGCTGACCAGGGAACACTTTTCCTCGATGAGATAGGTGATATGTCCCTTTCTCTTCAGGCTAAATTGCTAAAAGTGCTCGAGACTGGTGAGGTATTACCACTGGGCGATACAAAACCAAGGTTTGTAGATGTTCGTCTCATTACAGCAACTAATAAGAATATAGAGGAGTATGTGAAAAAAGGGCTTTTCAGAGAAGACCTCTACTACAGACTCAATGTTATAGAAATAAAGCTACCGCCTCTCAGAGAGAGGAGAGAGGATATACCTCTACTTCTGCAGCATTTTGTCGAAAAATATAGCAAGGAAAATCATAAAAATATCAAGGGTATAAGCCCTGAAGCATTTGAGATCCTAAATAGCTATTCCTGGCCCGGTAATGTTCGGGAATTGAGAAATGTTATAGAGAGGGCTGTTGTGCTCTGTAGCTCAGGGGTAATAACCCCTGCTGAATTGCCTGACAGGATTAAGATTCGGAGTCCTGAAGAGAAGCCACAGAATCTGAAAGATGCCATGAATAGCTTTGAGAGGCAATTGATACTCGAGACTCTGTCAGCGAGGAACTGGAATAAAGAAGAGACTGCTACATTCCTCGGTGTTGACCTCACAACACTATACAGGAAGATAAAAAAGCTCGGCATCAGTGAGTAGGGGAAAGTTCACTGAGATAAAGATAAGTGACACCTCTGGCATTCCATTGATGTGAATGCCTTCTTGCCGTTATGACAGCTTCCACAGTACTTCCCTGCATACATGTCATCCATCTTCATCTTGTGAGAGCCTTTTTTCATCAGGAATATCTCAGGATGGCAGTCCTTACAGCTAAATAACTTAGTATGTCTTTCATGGTTAAATATAGCTGTCATGCCTCCTGATAGATAGGTGATAGTCTTCAAGGAGTGACAGCAGGCACAGGTCTCTGCATTGATAGTTATCTTATGATGTCCCTTAACCTCGTGGCACTGATTACAGTGAATACCAATGCCTGTATGAGGTTTATGCGAAAATTTCCCTCTCCCCTGCATTGTTGAGAATTTCTCTTCAGAATGACATCTAAAACAGGGGATTGCCTTTATCAGGTCGCTGCCTGAAAGCACAGGGACTTTTTCTTCCCCTGCATGGACTACTATCTTTTCCTTTGTTTTGCAGCCTGTAAAGGCAGAGGCTATCAGTATTAATAATAAAATTACCCCTCGCCTCATCATTCACTATGACCTCCCTTCTTTGCATCAGGGAAAAGGAGTTCAAACTCGAGGGGATGTTCATGTTTGAGGTCCTTTATGGATATCTTCCCTGTTAGCCATGTCCATGCCATTGGGAATTTCCCAACCTTCAGATGCTCATTATAGAAGTGCCAGAAGAGTATGAATACTATAGCTAAGAGTGCCTCATCACTGTGCAGGACCCTCATCAATTCCCATATCCAGTTAAGGGTAAATCTCGGAAATATATGAGCCATCTCGGTTGGAAAGGCTAACACAAGACCGGAAAAACCAATGATCACCATACCCCAGAAGACTGCCCAGTAGTCAAACTTCTGTATATAACTATACTTGCCGAATTCTGGTTTTGTCTTTGAGAGCCCGACGAAGTAAAGCATATTCTGAAATAAGTCAAATACATCTTTTGGTAGAGGTATTATTGTTGTATTAAGGTGTAGCTTCATCCTTCCTGTAGAAAGCAGGTAGACCATGTAAATAACATGCCATGAAAAATCTAAGAGCATAGTTATCCCTGCTATTCTATGTATAGTGCCTGCTGTCTTCGGGCCACCCCATATCCTTATCCACCATTTTGCATGCTCTACTTCAGGGTATTTGAGTGCCCACCCTGTGAAGGCTAAAAGCAAAAAAGTTGTAAATAATATTATGTGTTGAATCCTGAATATTACTGGGAATCGTTCGATCTCCTCTGAGAGTGTAGTTTTAGTCATGAGATTCCTCCTTTCCCTTTCTCAGGTAGTCCCTTAGCTCTGAATAGGCCTCGAGGAGAACATGGCTGATAGTAAAGGCAAAGACAGAGAGTGTAAGGATAATGAGCATCTTTTCTGAGTAATAGGGGATTGGATTGTCTTTGCCAACCTTTTTATGTGTCATTGCAGCCACGAACTTCTTGCCAGCGCCTTTATGGCATTTGCTGCAGGTCTTAACCCTGTTTTCCCATGACACAGGTGATGCAGGGTCGTCCCATCTTTTAACATCATGTGCGTCATGGCAATCATTACATATAGGTGCACCTTTATGCCCGAGTTGATATTTTTTACCGTGAAAGCTGTGCTCATATTTATAGATTATGTATTCGCCCCAATTGTATTTTTTGCTAATTCTTTTTTATCATGGCAGTTGCCGCATGTATGAAGAATGTTAAACTTGTTTACCTTAGATTCTTTTTCTGTCTTTGGCGCAATATAGTGAGGAGACCCATGGCAGTCAAGACAGAGTGGACCATCCATCTCTTTTTTAATAAATATATTCTGTCCATGTATGCTTTCCTTTAATGTCTTATAGATGGAAGCATGGCACTTTATGCAGGCAGCCTGTGCAACAGGGTCTACCTTACTTTTTGCTCTTACAAAAGGCACAAGCTCTGCAATGTCCTTATTATTTATATCTCCACCCGGCTCCTTATGTGGAGAACCCTGATATGCAATATGACAGGCTGTACAGTCAAATGAGCCATGGACAGATTTTGAGAATTTTTCTCCATCAATATAGATATCTACTATTACCACTTTTGTCTTTTCTACTTTTCCCTTAATAGCACCATGGCAGATCAAGCATTTAAGCCCTGAATTTACTTCAGGGTCTGCCATTGCAGGGGCATAAAAAAAGAATATGAGAAGCAATCCAGGCAAGATTTTGAGTATCCCTTTCATATTCCCTCCCCTGTTTTCGTTTAAGATGAAAGTTATCTTTTTATCTTTCTAAAACAAGGGTGATATAAGACAAACCGAATTTTTAAGGAGTAGTTATAAAACAAAAAATAGGGGCAAGAAACTCTTACCCCTATTTGAATAGTAGTATTTGGGCAATAATTTATTTTACTTCTACCGTCTCTGTCTCGGCTGTTTCTGGCCGTCCCTTTATAAGGCTTCCAACCACATCAGTAGCATAAGCGATGGTAGTGCCTATAACAGAGCCAACTACGATGCTAACAGCACCGATGCAGAAGATACCGAGGACAGCCCCGACAACAGTTAATATCCTTACGATTGTACCCGGCTCCACCGGACCGCCAAAGAGATGCGAAAGTATCACAAGAGTTCCGTAACTTCCAAAATAAAACCCCGGAAGAAGCCCGAATATCAGGAATACAATTACACCCAGAACTGCTCCAATGTTCCTTCCGATCCTTAAGGTATTTTTTCTTTCGTCTTTCATGTTAACCCCTCCTTTTTGATTTTAATTTATTATGGAATCTTCTTAGCTGTTTCTTCAGCCTCAATCGCCTTTTTCTTGCCTGTTACAATATTAACCACTGTGCCTAAAAGCCATCCGAGTGTTGAGAAACCCACAATAAACATAATTCCAGCAGCCATTACACCTATAAGCATAGAGATAGCTAAGATTATTCTCGGCACTACACCTGGCTCTACAGGATAACCAAAAAGCTTGCCAGCTATATTCAATCCCATTACTCCGCCGAGGAAGGAGCCAGGGAGGAGACCGAATATTGCAAATAGAACTACCCCCACACCAGCACCAAAGTATGCCCATTTCTTTGATACGCTGTTTGTTTTCATCGCGACCTCCTTATTCTTAATGCTCATTTTCATTTTATTATATCAAGCATTTTTGATGCCATGGTTAACCTTTTGATTTTAAAGAAAATATTTTTACTATAACATTGTATCTGTGCAAAACCATTTGCAGAAATGCAAAAGAGTTAATAGATAAACGTCTTCGGGTCTTTCAGGGGATGGCAGCGTGTGCGTGAGGGCTCCGATAAAAGAGAGAAGGAGAAGCAGGATTACAACAGGGAGGTCTCTTTTAATCATGCCTTAAGAGTTTGGCATGGCCTTCGGCTATTAGTGTGTCATCTGGTTTTTTAATCCTTGCCGATGTCTCAATAATTTTTTTATCCATTTTTGTTATGGTCGCCTCGACAATTACCTTTTCTCCAACCATGAGGGGATTCTTAAACCTTACTGTGATCTCTGCGGTAACAGCAGGTATTCCCTGCATCAGAACAACCTTGACCATCGCCTCGTCAATAAGTGTAGAGATTATACCACCGTGGACTATATCTTTGTAACCCTGGTGTAATTTCTGTGGAATAAATTCAGCTGATGCCTTCCCTTCATGAATAGAGAATTTAAGATGAAGGCCGTATGGATTTTTCTCTCCACACACAAAGCAGTAATTATCATCTTCCAGTCTATTTCTCATGCAGGAGGTTGAAGAATTTATAAATAATGAGTATAAAGAGCACTCCCATGAAACTGCCAAAAAGGCTTAAGATGGCGAGGATGAAGATAAAAACAATGATTACAGAGAGGCTGTCTGAAGTCACAGAAAGGGAGAAGAGTCTGTTAAGGTCTTTTGCTATGGCATCTCTCCATGTCCCCTGAAGTGAGTCTCCATAAATTGTATCCATGAGGATGGAGATTGTAAGACTTATAACCCCACCGAATATAGCTCCTGCAACAATGTATCTTTTAAACTTCCTTCTGTCATCCATCAGGAGGTTATTTGTTCATCATTTCCAGAAAGTCCTTATTACTCTTTGTGCCCGTGAGTTTCCCGAGGAGGAATTCCATGCTCTCGACTGTGCTCAAGGGGGTAAGGACCTTTCTCAATATCCACATTTTGTTTAAGACATCCTTATCTACGAGCAACTCTTCCTTTCTTGTGCCGGACGCATTGATGTCAATGCTCGGGAATATCCTCTTGTCAACTAGCTTTCTGTCGAGGTGCAGTTCCATGTTCCCAGTGCCTTTGAATTCCTCGAATATGACATCATCCATCCTGCTTCCTGTATCTACAAGCGCAGTTGCCATTATTGTGAGGCTTCCACCATTCTCTATATTTCTTGCAGTACCGAAGAATCTCTTCGGTTTCTGGAGTGCATTTGCGTCAAGACCGCCTGAAAGGACTTTGCCACTGGTTGGTATTATAGCATTATAAGCCCTCGCGAGCCTTGTTATGCTGTCAAGGAGTATTACAGCATTGCGTTTGCATTCGACAAGTCGCTTTGCCCTTTCAATAACCATCTCCGAGACCTGGCAGTGTCTCTGCGGTGGTTCATCAAAGGTCGAGCTTATTATCTCTGCTATTGGAACCTGCCGCTTCCAGTCTGTTACTTCTTCAGGTCTTTCATCTATCAAAAGTATTATCAGATGTATATCGCGGTGGTTTTTCTTTATTGCCTTTGCTATAGACTGGAGGAGCATGGTTTTGCCGGTTCTGGGTGCAGCGACTATCATACCTCTCTGGCCCATACCGATAGGTGTTATGAACTCCATGACCCTTGTAGAATAATCATTAAGGTCGTATTCGAGTTTTATCCTCTCTGTCGGATAGTAAGGTATCAGGTTATCGAAGAGAGGCCTGGTTACATTATCTTCTGGAGATTCGTGGTTTATTGCCTCTACCTTGAGAAGGGCAAAATACCTTTCACTTTCCTTGGGTGGCCTTATCTGGCCTGAGACAAGGTCACCAGTTCTCAGATTAAACCTCCTTATCTGTGATGGCGATACATATATATCGTCAGGCCCTGGAAGATAACTGTAGTCAGGTGACCTCAGGAAGCCAAAGCCATCAGGGAGGATTTCAAGCACCCCTGCTGAAAATACATATCCTGTTTTTTCTGTCTGTGCCTGGAGTATTGCAAATATAAGGTCCTGTTTTCTCATACCGCTGGCGCCTTCTACTCTGAGTTCTCTTGCAACCTCTGTAAGTTCATCAATAGTCTTTTCCTTTAATTCAGAAATTGAGATAGTTCCCATCATTAACTCCTCTTTTGGTTTCTTATATGGTGGTTTTTATATAACCCGATAGGACTATGCCTATCCACGGGGGTTTTTAAACATGGAGAACAGGTTTCTTTTTAAATTAAGATACTATAGATTAAAATACTAAAAGATATATGCCTTTGTCAACACCTGTCGAACTCTGAAGGTCAAATGGTATTAAATAGGGAATGACACGCATAATTTTCTTTATTATATAATAAACTTAACATATATGCTGAAAGAGCTCAGGATTAAAAATCTTGCCATCATTGATGACCTGACAGTGAGATTTGAAGGTGGGCTTAATGTGCTCACAGGTGAGACAGGAGCAGGGAAATCCATAATAGTTGATGCACTCGGGCTTGCCCTCGGTGACAGGGCACAGTCGGATTTAATCAGATCAGGAGAAAAAGAGGCGGTTGTGCAGGCATATTTTGAAGTAGAGGGATATAATGAACTTCCTGATATTGGCATTGATGTATCTGAGGGCCTTATCCTCAGGAGGTCTATTTCTGCTACAGGTAAGAGCAGGGCATATATAAATGACACGATGGTAAACCTGCAGAGCCTCGCAGAGGTCGGCAAATCTCTCGTTGACATTCACGGACAGCATGAACACCAGAGCCTTATGTCTATTGATAAACATAGGCTTCTTCTTGATTCATACGGCAAACTTCAGGATGACAGAGAAAAGGTAGAATCCTTTTATAAAGAGGTCCAGGCACTTAAAAAGGAGAGTTCAGAACTAAGGGAAAAGGTGAAAGAGAGGTCACACAGACTTGATCTATTAAGGTTTCAGATTAACGAAATAGATGCAGCCTCTCTGAAACCTGGCGAGAAAGAGGTACTGATTGAAGAGAGGACAATTTTATCGAACCTGAGCAGATTAAATGAACTGACAGAGACAGCCTATTCAATGCTCTATGGTTCTGAGGGTTCATGTATGGAAAGGCTTTCATCTATTATAGCAAAGGTGAGAGAAATGTCTTCCATAGACCAAAACGTATCTGAGACACTGAAGATGCTTGAGTCAGCCCTCCCATTAATTGAGGATGCAGCCATCTCCCTCAGAGGATATAAAGATAAATATGACCTCGAACCTGAAAGACTCGCTGAAATCGAAGAAAGACTTGAATTAATCAAAAGGCTCGAAAGGAAGTATGGCGAGGGGATCAAAACTATCCTCATATACAGAGATGAGGCAGAAAAAGAGCTAAATGGCCTTGAGCTTACGGATGAAAGGCTCGACTCCATAGAGGCTGAACTCAAGGTAAAAGAAGGAATACTTCTAAATGCTGCACTTGCCCTTTCTGAAAAAAGAAAGAGGATAGCTAAAGAGATAGCGGAGCTCGTCAAGAATGAATTGAAAGAACTCGCATTCAGTAATGCGGAGTTTAGGATAGATATAAGGCAGGAGGCCATCACATCTTATGGCCTTGATAAAGTGGAATTTCTGTTCTCTGCAAACCCAGGGGAGCCTCCAAAGCCGCTCACAAAGATAGCCTCTGGAGGTGAGCTTTCGAGGGTCATGCTCGCTTTGAAAAGCATACTTGCAGATGTTGACAGCATACCCATTCTCATATTCGATGAGGTTGATGCTGGTATTGGAGGAAAGACTGCAGAAAGTGTCGGGAAGAAACTCAATACAATATCGAATAAACATCAGGTGCTCTGTACAACCCACCTCCCACAGATAGCATCAATGGGAAATTTCCATCTGAAGATAGAGAAAGGGCAAAAGGATAAACGGGTGTATGTAGAGGTAAAGGAACTCTCAGGGAGGGAAAGGCATGATGAGATAGCGCGGATGCTGAGTGGTAAGATAACAGAGGTTTCTCTTAAGCATGCGAGGGAATTACTCGGGGGTACGAGATGAAAGGGATGATTGTAATAGACAAGGAGTTGTGTAAGGGTTGTACTTACTGTGTAACGGCTTGCCCATTAGGTGTTATAATTATCGAAGATAGGTTCAACAACAATGGGTTTTTCACTGCAAGCCCGAAATATATGGAGAAATGTACAGGATGTAGCATGTGCGCACAGATGTGCCCTGAGATAGCGATAGAGGTTTATAGAGAAGAGGATTAAAGTTTTATGGCCTCATCAATCAGCATGACAGGTATATCGTCCTTAATAGGATAGAGAAGCTTGCAT
Organism: Nitrospirota bacterium; assembly: GCA_016212245.1. Taxonomy (GTDB): domain Bacteria; phylum Nitrospirota; class Thermodesulfovibrionia; order Thermodesulfovibrionales; family SM23-35; genus JACRGU01. The sequence goes on along the minus strand of JACRGU010000162.1, from coordinate 541 downwards.
CTCTCGCATATCAGGCCATCTTCTTTTTCAGTCAGAACGATATCACCTTTGCACTTCGGACATGCAAGTATCTCAAGAAGTTCTCTGCTTATTGCCATGTTTCCTCCTTAATAAAACAAATTAAGGCCCATGACGAATTTTTGTCAAGTGCTTTCCAGCTCCAATAACCAATTACCAATCATCAAATTCAAATGATTGTTTGGTTATTGTAATCCTGACCTGTCGTCAGGACAGGTTTGGTTATTGGTTATTTAACCATTGGTCATTGGTTATTTTAGCTTAATCTACATATCTGTGGTAAAATAATTCTATAGTGGCAACATTAAGGATAGGCTGTAGCGGTTTCCTCTATGATGACTGGAGGGGGAATTTTTATCCAGAAAATCTCTCCAGAACACACTGGCTTGAATACTATTGCACAAAATTTTTGACTGTTGAGCTGAATGTCACTTTTTATAGGCTTCTTGAGAGAGAAACATTTGCAAAATGGTATTCATCCACACCCGAAGGTTTCATCTTTTCTCTTAAGGGAAGCCGGTTC
>JACRGU010000160.1 GCA_016212245.1 Nitrospirota bacterium | reverse complement strand
TGTGATTTCATTGACAAAGCACTTGATGTCTCCACTTACAATATAATCCCTGTCTGTAGAATGTGTGCCTCTCAAAATATCTCGTATATAACCTCCGATAAGGTATAAATCTTTGCCCCTGCCCTTCTCAAAGATGATGGAATTGTATCGGTCTCGAAGTATCTTATTTTTGAGTTTATGAGATGAAATCATCATAATTCTGAATTAAATTAATATTTTGACTTGTTAATTTGCAAGAGTTTCCTTGACTTTTAAGTAAATACTGATTTATAAAATCTCTATCGCGGGCGTAACTCAGCTGGTAGAGTGGGAGCTTCCCAAGCTCCAGGTCGCGGGTTCAAGTCCCGTCGCCCGCTCTATTAACGGCAGTAATAAGTGAACAGTGTATAGTGATAAGTGAAAAGAAACAAAGAGGGCTAATACATATATATACAGGTGAAGGCAAGGGAAAGACCACTGCTGCAATTGGTCTTGCAATACGTGCTAAGAGCAGAGGATTGCGTGTACTATTTGCACAATTCATGAAAGGTAATAAAAAAGAGGGAGAACTTGAACTGCTTGAGAACCTTTCAATAACAATAAAAAGATTTGACAGGGTTGTATCTCCGCATTTTTATCCGAATGTAGATAAAGAAAAACTTAAGAGCGAGGCTAATAAGTCAATAAGAAATATAAAAAAAATAATGTCTAACAATGATTTTGACCTTATTGCCCTTGACGAATTCAATTGTCTACTTGCCGAAGGTCTTTTAACAGAAGATGAGGCACTTGATTTGATTACAAATAAGCCTGAAGGGCTTGAACTTGTCCTTACAGGCAGGGGGGCTACTGAAAGACTTATTGAGGCTGCTGATTATGTCACAGAGATGAAAATGGTCAAGCATCCTTTTTCTAAAGGCATCAGGGCTCGAAAAGGTATTGAGTATTGACTTTTAGTATCGAGGGAGTTAATTTATTTTCTATATCATTTAGTAAAGGAGAGATGTTATGTCAGTACAAAAACCTATGGGATGGAAGGAATTATATCTAAAAGAAGATTGGTGGGCGATATATCTTGGCCTCGGGATAGTAATATTAGCAATAGTATTTTTTTATGGAGGTAGTCCTTTCCTCAGATCACTGAGTGTTCTTCCACCTACATGGACAGATCCCGGAAAACTCATTGAGCATTTCTCGACTAAAATTGGATGGTATGCCATGGAGTTCATTGTATGGCTGATAATCTTCAGTATAAGTACCAATATCTTAGGATTCAAGCAGTCTGAGTATATCCCCTCTTTTATCTTTCTGTATATCCTGTCAATCATCACATTCACAATTGGAGCATATAAACCTCTAAAACATTATGGGTTTGAAGCCCCGCTTGTTGCCCTATTACTCGGACTTCTAATCTCGAATGTTGTAAGACTGCCGAAATGGATGGATTCAGGTTTCAGGGTAGAATACTATATAAAGACCGGTATTGTTCTGCTTGGTGCAACACTTCCCTTTACACTCGTTATCTGGGCAGGCCCTGTAGCCTTCTTGCAGGCAACGATTATATCGATTACCACATGTCTGACTATATATTTTGCAGCAACAAAGATCTTTGGACTCGATAAGAGGTTAAGTTCTGTCTTAGGAGTTGGTGGGGCTATCTGTGGTGTATCTGCAGCAATAGCTGTGGGTGGTGCAGTGAAGGCAAAAAAGGAGGATATTTCTGTTGCTATAGCACTTGTAACTGTATGGGCTATTATCATGATATTTTTTATACCCTATTTCTCAAAGTTATTAAATTTACATCCAGCCCCAGTAGGTGCATGGGTTGGGTCGTCTGAATTTGCCGATGCAGCAGGTTTTGCGGCTGCAACTGCCTATGGTAGTATGGTTGGCAATGAGGAACCTGCTATTAGAGCCTTTACCCTTATGAAGGTCATTGGAAGGGATATATGGCTCGGGATATGGTCATTTGTATTTGCCCTTATTGCAACCTTGAAATGGGAAAGGGAAGAGGCTGGTGTAAGACCGAGTGTAATGGAGATATGGTGGAGATTTCCCAAGTTTGTCCTCGGTTTCGTTATTGCCTCAATTGTAATTACAATAATTGCAGCTCAGTATTCCCTTGCTGATTTTAATAAGATTGTTGAGCCAGCCCTTATTGGTCCTGTAAAGAATCTCAGGTCATGGACATTTATCTTCTGTTTCCTAAGCATCGGGCTGACTACCAGATTCAGGGAGTTAGCTGCTGCTGGTAAAAAGCCATTTGGGGCGTTTACAATTGGTGTTATTGTTAATTGTACATTAGGTTTTGTGCTTTCTGTTCTTTTACTCGGAGATTACTGGATAAGGATGACAGCCAAGTAGTTTTTAAAAAGATTCCTCACCGATTCAGCACCCTCCATACATGATATACTCTCTGAATTACAGTGATATGTGTAAGGATTAGCATTATCCATAACACTGGTATCAGCCATCCGGTTACTGTTGCAAACACCAAAAGTATAATCCTCTCCGGCCTTTCCATTATCCCTGTCTTACATGATTCACCGAGGCCTTCTGCCCTTGCCCTTGTATAGCTGATTAAAAAAGCGCCCACCAATGTGCCGAGGCTGAGAAAGGCACCTGTATGATCACCTTTACCTGCAAGATACCATGCGATAGAAAGAAAAAGAAACGCATCAGAATATCTGTCGAGTACAGAATCAAGGAATGCACCAAATCGTGTAGTCTTACTGTTGACTCTTGCCACAATGCCATCAAGCACATCAAATAAACTACCAGTGAGAATGAGCAAGCCGCCGAGTCTTATGTTATGAGGGATAACAAGTGCTGCAATAACTGTTACAAAAAAACCTGCTACTGTAAGTATATTTGGATTTAACTGGATTCTTTTTGCAACTGGGCTAAGTGGTCTATCAAGAAAATAACCGAGTTTAGCACTTAACACACTTTTACCGTTCCCTTTTACCAGCAATAAACTCTTCTACCATATCCCTCGCATCTTCGTCAGGGAACTGCACCATCGGATGTTTCATGAAATACGCGGATGGAGATAGGAGCACACCCCCTACCCCTCTGTCACGCGCAATTTTGCAGCACCTTATTGCATCTATAACAACACCAGCGCTATTAGGAGAATCCTCAACAGAAAGTCGGAGCTCAAGATTTATTGGTATATTTCCAAACCCCCTTCCCTCTACCCTGAGAAAACAGATCTTATTGTCCATCAGCCAAGGCACATAGTCAGAAGGGCCTATATGGATATTTTCATTGCCCAGTGGATTCTGCAGTTGAGATTGTACAGCCTCTGTCTTTGATATCTTCTTGGATTTTACCCTACTCCTGTTCAGCATATTCAAGAAATCAGTATTGCCACCGACATTCAACTGGTATGTCCTATCCATCTTTACACCTCTATCTTCAAACAGCTTCGTCAGGATTCGGTGAATGATTGTAGCCCCCATCTGGCTTTTTATATCATCTCCTATTATTGGAATATTCTTCTCTTCAAAACGTTTTGCCCATGATTTACTGGAGGCGATGAACACAGGAACGCAATTAATTAAACTGACGCCAGTTTTCAGACATACCTCTGCATAAAATGCAGTAGCCTTTTCAGAACCAACAGGAAGGTAACTTAAGAGTATCTCTGCCCCGCTCTGTTTTAAGACTTTTGTAACATCACAGGGTTTCTTATTGGCAACAATAAACCTCCGGTCTTCTGGATAATCTTCCATGTGATGTGATACGCCATCTAATACCTCACCCATTTTGACCGTAACTGGATAATCTGGCAGATTTTTATTGAATACCTTTGTGCAGTTCGGCTTTGCAAAAATCGCTTCTTTCAGCGGTCTGCCTACTTTTCTCTGGTCTATATCAAATGCTGCTACAAACTTTATGTCATTTGGCCTATATCCTCCAAGGTCATAATGCATCAGGCCGAGGGATTGGTCTGGATGCCCCTCATCGAGTGACTTGTAGTATTCAACACCCTGAATCAGTGAACTTGCACAGTTTCCAACCCCAGCAATTGCAACTTTTATCTTACCCATTATCTTACTCTCTTTTGGGTCCTGTTATATAAAAGCATTATAAGGTCTTCGAGTTTTATGTTGAATTCCTTTAACAGGCTGTCCATTGACTCCTCGCAGTAGAGTACAAATCTTTTCCATATCCTCTGTACAGTGTCCTTATCAAGCTCAGATGCAGTTGCAGCCTCCCTAAAGCTCATCCCTTTTAGAAGATAAAGTATAACCTCTTTTATCTTGGACTCTTTTGTATGGAAGCCGAAGAAGAATGTGCTACGCCGCTCGGAAAATCTAAAATTGCAGGTCTTGCATTTAAGAAGTTTTCTCCGATCCTTTCCATATCTGTCATAAATAACAATATTTCCAAGTCCCCTTTTGCCATGGTC
>JACRGU010000163.1 GCA_016212245.1 Nitrospirota bacterium | reverse complement strand
TTTTTAACAGGGCAATAACATTGAACCCCGCCTTAGTAGAGGCATACAACAATCTCGGAGTGGTATACTGTAACATCGGGGAGATAGATAAATCTATTGAAGTCCTGAAAAAAGGACTCGACATTATGTCGGATTCTCCTCGGCTGTATTTGAACTTAGCTTTGAATTATAGTATAAAAGGGGATTACGAAACTGCCCTTACTCATTATATAAAGGCTATAAGCATTAACCCGGCGTTTAATCCCCCATACATAGGAATCGCACAATTGTTTATTGTGAGAAACCAACCAGATGTAGCGATTGACTTCTTCCATAAAATAGAGGAGCGATTCGGAAAAAGGGCTGTCATCCATTTCTGTCTCGGCATGGCATATCAGGCTAAGGGGCTTAAAGAGGATGCAAAAAAGGCATATTTGAAGGCATACGAGACGGAACCGGAAAGCAAAGAATTCAGGGATAAATTATACAGTCTCAAGGCAAATTAAAAAGGGCCTGGGTTTACCAGGGGCCTGTTTTAATATTGGTATTATTTATTGTTAATGTATCCCCTGCCACTTTTGTGCCAGCTTTGCCAGTAGCCCGGGCTATAAAGGCAGTTGTGCGGCTACCTGAGACTGCAGTTATTTCGATCTCATAGTCGAAATTTAGACTTGAAGCGTCACCAGGGGTGAAGCCTGGAAGGTTAGTGTTGATACCCGTGTCGCCCACCTTGTAATATATCTTGGCCCCAACGGCTGCCCCTGCAGGGGCATACTGTCCCCTTTCCGCAAAATACTGCTCTTCGAGCAGTCTGAGTGTCTCCAAATTTGTCTTTGCCTCTGACCTTGCACTGCTTCTTATATAACCTGTGTATACAGGGAATGCTATTGCAGCAAGAATCCCCAGGATAGCTATAACAATGAGGAGCTCTATTAATGAAAAACCCTTTTTCCCCATGGTTTAAATCCTATTCTCTGGTTTAAAAAAGCGAGGGAGGCGATGCCTCCCTCTAATGTATCACCCATTACGCATATATTATTCGACTGTGAGCGTTGCTGTTAATTCGGCATCCGTATCACCCTCGGTGTCTCCGCGTATTACGATAGTACTATTTTCGGCAGCACCCCGTATATTTTCCGCACTGATAGCAACCTGGCCACCAGCAAGTGTAGTGCCGTTTACAAAGGCGTTTATAGCACTATTATACGGACTCTTCTTCCCTCCAGCATTCAGGTATGTAACAACATCAATTGTAACCGTAGTGTTATCTATATTCTTCTTTGTAATCTCTGCCTTAACGAGTCTGAAGGCTACATCGAAATTCTCCTTTGCTGCCTTTTCCTTTGCCCGTTTCTGAATGCCAAGATATGATGGTATAGCAATGGCTGCCAGTATTCCTATAATCGCTATAACTATCAGGAGCTCGATAAGGGTAAAGCCCTTCCTCTCCTTTAGATTATTCATCGCCTTAAACATCTTTACCTCCTTTTTAATAAGTCCTTAGTCATTGGTCATTAATTAATGACCCTTAACCCTTTAAACCTTACTGCCTCACCTCCTTTTCCTCAGCAAATCTTGGTCTTTTTGCCATAATATACTTAAAGAGATACTCTGTCAAGATTTTATGACAAATTTTGTCAGTAAGTTTACCCCGCACCACAGAAAGCCACGGGTATAAACCCCGTAAGACCTTTGGTCTCTTACGGGGTAAAGCCGTGGTGCGGGGTTTACAATCCGTATCCCACAATGATATTATAAAATCCAAGATTAAAAATAAAAATGACAGATAAATTTTTGAATCTTCTTTATTATAGATGGAAATACTGAGGCAATTCAGATGGCAGGATTTAGTAGATATCATATTGATGTCAATCATACTCTACCGCCTTTTACTTATCATAAAAGGGACAAAGGCTGCACAGATGCTTATCGGACTTGGTGTCCTGCTGTTCGCATCCCTGGTTTCAAGGTATTTCGAACTTTATACAGTAGACTGGCTTATACAGAGTTTCTGGGCCCAGATCGTTATTGCTATAATTATCCTTTTCCAGCCTGAGATAAGAAGGGCCCTTGCCCAGATGGGAGAGGCACAGTTTCTTCAGACATTCACCTCTGCTGAAGAGCTCAAGTCCCTCGAAGAGATTGTCAGGGCTGCAGTAGCCCTTGCAAACAGGAAGATAGGTGCACTTATAGCCATAGAACGCGACACAAGCCTCAAGGATTTTATTGAGATCGGTACACCCCTCGATGCAAAGGTCTCGAAAGAGGTGCTTCTCAGTATATTCCACCCCACCTCACCCATACATGACGGTGCAGTCGTGATAAAGGGCAACAGGATTATTGCTGCTGGATGTTTTCTGCCGATAGCGATTAGTCCAGATATTAGCAGGTCATTAGGCACAAGACACCGTGCAGGCCTGGGTCTCTCAGAGGAGACAGATTCTGTAGTAATCATTGTATCAGAGGAAACAGGTATGATATCAATGGCTATCGGAGGAAAGCTCGAAACACATCTCGACATGGGGACCCTCAGGGATGTCCTTACTGATTTATTTACGACAAAGAGGGTAAGGAAATGAAAATAAAAAAACTCTTTCTTGAAAACCTTGGTCTTAAGATAGCAGCTGTTTTGTTATCTTTAGTTTTATGGATCTTTGTAACATCCCGGGGCCAGTCAGAAATAACAATAGATATACCGCCTGAGTTCAAGAATATCCCGACAGGACTTGAGATGGTTAATCACAGTGTTAAGGTGATAAGTCTGAACATAAAGGGTCAGGAGAGGCTCATCAAGAATATTAAGCTATCAGATATAAGGGTCTATATTGACCTCAGCAAGGCTAAAAAAGGTGAGGGTATCTACTACATAAACAAGGATAATATAAAACTGCCCTATGCGATAACCGTTACAAATATAACCCCTTCTTATGTTAAGGTCATAACCGAGGAGACGATGACAAAGACCGTGAAGGTGAGGCCTGTTATCATCGGTACACCTGAGAGGGGTTTTTATGTAAAATCTGTTGATGTTACGCCACAGACTGTAGTAATCGATGGTATAAGGTCTGAGGTAAGAAAGGTCAATAGCATAAAGACAGAACCACTGGATATAACAGGACTCAATGAAACATTTACTCAGGACTTGAAGCTCGACATAACAAGCATGAACATAAGGATAAAGACAAATGATGTTAAGGTTAAGGCTGTGATTGTAGGGATAAGGAAATGAGGCTCTTCGGAACAGACGGTATAAGAGGCACTGTAAACAAACATCCAATGACACCTGAGACAGTTCTGAGAATAGGTATGGCTGCTGCGCATATTCTCAGGGAAACGCATGGGAGAAATATGATACTGATAGGCAAAGACACGAGACTATCAGGCTATATGATAGAGAGTGCCCTTACTTCAGGGATATGCTCTATGGGGATGAATGTCACACTCGTTGGCCCTTTGCCTACACCAGGGATTGCATTTCTGACAAGGACATTACGGTTAGATGCGGGCATCGTCATATCAGCATCACATAACCCTTTTGAAGATAATGGTATCAAGTTTTTCTCTTCTGATGGTTTTAAACTTCCTGATGAATTCGAAAGGAAGATAGAGGAGCTTGTGAGTGACGATGGACTACAGAGAAATAGACCAAAGGGACCTGAGATAGGTAAAGCCTATAGGCTGGATGATGCAGCTGGACGGTATATCGAATATATCAAATCTACCTTACCAAAGGGAAAGGGTATGACCTTTGAAGGTATGAAGATTGTGGTTGATTCTGCAAATGGTGCTGCATACAAGACAACGCCATGGCTACTACATGAACTGGGGGCAGAGGTGATCTCGATCAATGACAGACCTGATGGAATAAATATCAATGCAGGCTGTGGCACATTGCATATTGAAGGATTGCAGAAGGCTGTGAAAGTCCACAAGGCAGACATTGGTATCGCACACGATGGAGATGCAGACAGAACAATCCTCTGCGATGAAAAGGGAAGGGTGGTTGATGGAGACCAGGTCATGGGTATATGGGCAGTGGAAATGAAAAGAAATGGGATGCTTAAAAAGGATACTGTTGTATCAACTGTGATGAGCAATCTCGGCCTTGAAAGGTATCTCGAAAGAAATGGGATAAAACTGATCAGGACAAGGGTAGGAGACAGATATGTTGTCGAGAAGATGCTCGAGGGAGGATATAACCTCGGAGGGGAACAGTCAGGACATATAGTCTTCCTCGATCATAATACAACAGGCGATGGCCCGCTCACAGCAGTCCAGGTCCTATATCTGATGAAAAAAAGGGATTCTGCTTTATCAAGACTTACATCCGAGATAAAACTTTACCCACAGGTTTTGATGAATGTCGAGGTAGAACATAAACATGATATTAAGACAATCCCTGAGATCGAAGAGGCGATAAAGGATGCAGAAAAAAGACTTGCCAAAAAAGGGAGGATACTCGTCAGGCCATCAGGAACAGAGCCGAAGATCAGGGTAATGCTCGAGGGTGAAGATTTAAAGCTCATAAAAAAATTAGGTGAGGATATTTCGAGGGTTATTAAAGAAAAGATGACATTGCACCCCAAAAAGTCGTACGACTTTTTGGGGACCCCGTAGTGTCTTTCTTCCTTTCATTCCTCACAGGCATAGTCCTTTTCTACTCATTCCAATATTTCCCTTTTTCTACTGTTTTTGCCATTTTATTATTCTCCATATATCTATCTATTAAGAGAAGATTTCTTCTCATATTTATCATTCTTTCAGGAATAGCCTTTGCGTTTGTAAGATACGAGCCTGCGAAGGATATATCCTATATCAGAGGTAAAGAGGTAGTTGTAAGAGGCATCTTTGAATCATATCCAGTAAAGACTGAAAATGGTATGTTCATGCAATCATTAAATATAAAGTCTGCTGTGGATATAAAGACTGGTGAAAGGCTGGATGAGCTTGCCGGGCAAGAGATTATGCTGTTTTCGGATAGAGAGTTCTATCATGGGTCAGAATATGAGATTGCTATTAAATTTCTAAGGGACAGGACGAGACTTAACCCAGGGAGCTGGAGTAGCGATGGGCTCTATGCAAACCTGCTTGATGTAAGTGATTTAGTATATAAAAGGGGACTCATGGGGGAAACGGAGTTTCCCCCATGCATTTCAAAGATTCAGGAATTTAGGTACAGGCTCAACAGGTATATTGATGAAAATTTTAAGAAGGATTCCGGTGCCTTTATTGCAGCCATAACAACAGGTGAAAGAGCTAATATAGATGAAGAACTGAGGGATGCATTCAGTGCAACCGGGCTTGCGCATATTCTCAGTATTTCAGGCACCCACTTTGGATTATTCTCTGTGTTTTTATTCGGGATATTCAGGTTTTTAATAATCGCCTTGCCGTACAGGATTCTACAGAGGATAACAATATTTCTTACCCCATCACAGGCTGCTGCTATACTCTGCCTTCCATTTATGCTCGCATATCTTAGCCTTTCAGGAGGTAGTATCCCCGCAGTAAGGTCATTTATTATGATAGGCCTTTTCATGTTAGGACTTATTATTGGGAGGAAGGGCTTCTGGCTTAACTCTCTTCTCTTTGCAGCATTTGTATTGGTTTTCTGGGAACCAGAGGTTATCCTTGATCTCTCATTACAGTTATCATTCCTTGCGGTACTGTTTATCGGTTTTTCCCTGTGGAACAAGGAAAATGAGAAAAAAGAGGACAGTAGGGTTTTCAAATATCTTAAGAATGCCGTACTGCTCACCCTATCAGCATCTATAGGCACAGCACCACTTGTAGCATACGAATTTCATTATTTCTCGATAATCTCACCCATATCAAATTTATTCATAGCCCCTTTCATAGGCTTTATACTTATACCCCTATCGGTTGTCTCATCCTTTTTATTTTTGATTACAGGCTATTATGTCTTTACTCCAGTCGTCTCAGCAGTCTCGGATGTAAGCATTTTATTAGTGAGACTATTATCTGATGTCCCGTTTGCTGATATAAAGATACCAGCATTTCCATTAATCATAGTCCTGCTTTTCTATGCAGGATTTATCTTTTATTTTCTTTCAGAGAAAAAGAGATACACCCTGATAATCCCGTTTGTACCGATAATGATTTATCTTTCTATATCTATTCTCGAAAAGAAGGAACTTGATATTACATATCTCGATGTTGGCCAGGGAGACTCATCTGTTATTGAGCTCCCTGATGGAAAGACGATTGCAATAGATACAGGTAGAAGCGGTAGAGAAACTGCTTCATTCCTTAAATACAGGGGTAAGGGGGCTGTTGAGGCCGTTATTCTTTCGCACGCTCACCCTGACCACACAGGAGGACTGAATTATATATCAAAGAGATTTAAGATCAAAGATCTCTGGGATAGCGGGAGGCTTATCTATCCTGATACTTATCTGTCAAATATAACCCATAGGACACTCAGTAGAGGCGATATTATAGAAGGTAATGGATATAGAATTCATGTATTCCATCCATATCCTGAGTTTTACACAATGTATGGGGATGAATATATTGATGCTAATAATGACTCGCTTGTCTTAAAGATTGAAGGCAGGAATAAATCATTCCTTTTTACCGGAGATATTGAGGAAGAAGCAGAAGAAGATATTGTACATCTTAGCAGATGGCTGAAAAGCGATGTCATTAAGGTTCCACATCATGGTAGTAAGGTATCTGCATACGAACCATTTTTAAAAGCAGTCTCCCCGAAGTTCGCTGTAATCAGCACAGGGCGTGACAATCCCTTTGGTCACCCTCATGAAGAAATATTGGATACCCTGCGTGGGGCTAAGATATTCCGCACAGACCTCGATGGAGCAATCAAAATAAGAGAATCAGCAAAAGGACTTGAGATCAAGACATATAAGGATTTTCAGTTTAAGAGGGCAAGATCATTCAGGGATGAGGTGAAAAATATAAAGAGACTATTTGAGAAATGGTGATTTGCTACAACGAGTCTGTAGAAAAAGTCTGTTTTTAAAGAGACTCGTTTCTTGTATTATTATCCTTGATTTATGATATTGCTTCAATACCTATTTGAACTTGCCCATTCAGTGATATGCTGTTATTAATTATGTTGTAATACCTAACTTCAAGAAATAATCTGATGATTTCTTGATCCAGTGATGCTATGAAATCGGCCATTGTTGTAAAGTGAGGTTGTGTGTCAGCCGAAAGCGCCATGAATATTATGTTCTCCCTGCAGCACTGCGCTATCTTCCGACTTGAGGTAATCCCCCGTGAGTAGGCATAAAGTATTATCTTTAAAAGCAATGCAGGATCATAGGCAGGCGCTCCGGTTTCATCATTTCTGTAACGGTCTTCAAATATTGATATGTCTACTTCATCGTCAATCAGGTAGCTCAGTGTGTATTCGAATGTTCCATGTAGTATCTGTTTGTCGAAAAAGACCGGTATGAATTTGCCCTGATCATAACTGTAGTCCTTATAATGGGCCATCTCTCCTCCTTTGCTTAAGATGTAAATCTCCCCTCTATTTTACCCGCTTTTGGACTTTTTCTACAGGTTCAACGACCGAAATAACTGGCGGGGCTATGCCCCGTCCAGTTGATTGATTCGTTAGGCACTTGTCTTTTCCATTTGCAGAAAAGATACTTCTGAAATACCTGCTTTTTCTTTCGCATGTTCAATGGTCATGCTTACAAGATTGCCTTTTTCATCCAGGTCAATATAGAGGTTCTCTGAGATTTCTTTTGTCTCAATGACTGGCTCTTTTGAAAACTCAATCAATGCTGTATCTGTATCTGAGAAATACCTGATTTTCATTTTTTCCCCTCCTTAAAGTTTCTATCAAAGAAAGCATTATGAACGGTCTCTCCGTCCTCTAAAAGGATTACCCTTAAGTATTTTCCAACTTCTTCGATAAATTTCCACTTCCTTATCCTTCCATCAGTCTGAACTTCTGTCTTTATAGGTTTTTTGATAGTATCCAATATCCACTCCTCTTTAATAATTGCCCTATCTGGATGCTGTCTGATAAATGAAAAGTATTGTGTACATTTCATGATTGTATTGTATCATTTTTTATTGGCTAATGGTGGGGTCCAGATGCCACAGTGTTGTGCCACGTCCCACTGGTGTGCTGTGATAATTATAAAGGCACCTTTCGAGAAAAAGGTGTAAAATCCTTTTTGATATTAAATTAACCATTTTCAAGGAGGTGCCTTTATGAAACAATTTTACAGTGGAATTGACCTTGGGTCAAGAGAAAGTCACATCTGTGTCATTAACGAGGATGATAAGAAGCTGGTTGACATGAAAGTCGACAATGATCTTTCAACAATAGAAGCTTTGTTATCTCCCTATAAGAGAAGACTTCAGGTAGTTGTAGAATCCACATTTAACTGGGACTGGATAGTGTATGGTCTTCAGGACAGAGGATATGATGTAAAGCTTGCCCACGTCTTAGGGCTTAAAGCAATCACATGGTCAAAGAAGAAGACAGACAAATGGGATGCATTTATACTTGCAAGACTTCTGAGGTCAAGGATGATACCAGAGGCTTATATCTATCCAAAGGAAACGCGTCCTTTAAGGGAACTCCTGAGAGACAGGATGAGGCTGTCGCAGAAACGGGCATCTGAGTATGGGTCAAATAAGCAGGATGCTTCTGAGGCACAACATTCAGGGTTACAATAGGAATGATGTAAAGCACTTAACTGAAAAAGACATGCATGAACTTTATCATCATCCTTTATCAAGGACAAAAGCAGTGATGAATCTACAGAGGATAGATATTTTGAGCAATCAGATAAAGACAATAGAAAAGGAGATACTTCAGAGGGCCAAACAGGAAAAAGTATTTCATCTGCTAAAGGGTATTCCTGGAGTTGGTGATATTCTGGCACTGACCATACTTTATGAAGTAGGAGATATTAACAGATTTTCTGATGCCAGGGCATTTTCGTCATATTGTAGAGTAGTGCCAGGGATTCATCAATCATCCGAATTGCCTCATCTAAAATCTTGACGAAACTGAATCGTTGCCTCATTTAAAAAATCTTGATGAAAAAGAGGGGCATGTTAGGTATGGGTTA
>JACRGU010000161.1 GCA_016212245.1 Nitrospirota bacterium | reverse complement strand
TGTTCTCCCTGATACCATAGAAATATGCAAGTTCCTGAAGTGTGCAGTCTCCTGCCTTTTCGCATACCATACAGTCATTCGGGTGGTCAGAGAGGAGGAGTTCGAGGGTTGTTCTCCTTAATTTCTCTATATAAGGGCTTGTTGTTATAACCTCCATTCCTTCACTGACAGGTGTTGTGCAGGCTGTGACAGGTCTTCGCATGTCCTTAATCTCTACTATACATAATCTACATCCGCCATAAGGGGAGAGCTTTGGATGATGACAGAGAGTAGGTATGGGGATATCGAGTTTTTTCGCAGCATCAAGAATTGTTGATAGCTTTCTTACAGTAACTTTCTTGCCATCTATTGTTAGAGTTACCATCTCAACTCTCTACCTCTATAGAAACACTTTCCTTTTTAAGGCTTGTTATTTCCTGGATTGCCTTCTGTCCATCCTGTGTACCCAATTCGCATCTGAGGCATCGCCTTGCCTCTTTGACCGCCATCTCTTCAGTAAAACCTAGTTCTACTTCTTTGAAATTTTTTCTCCTATCTTCAGGAGAAAGTCGTGGCATCTCTGGGCGGTCTAATTCCATTATCTCCTCATCGGTAAGTTCGACAGGTTCAATATACGTAGAGGGTCTTGTCACCTCGTATCTTCTTTCTAAACTTTTCCCTTTGAGGTATTTATCAATCGATTCAGATGCCATCTTTCCAGCATTAATAGCATGTATAACAGTATTTGGGCCAGTCACGGCATCTCCACCGGTAAAAACACCTTCCCTTGATGTCGCCAGTGTCTCTGGATCAACAACGATTGTGTTCTCTTTAGAGATCTCAAGCCCATAGGATCCATTAATATAGGATGTATCTGGTTGTTCTCCAATCGCTACTATCAATGTGTCTAAATCCATGGTAAACTCAGAACCCTCAACAGGAATAGGTCTTGCCCTTTCACTTTTATCTATATCTCCTAATTTCATACGGATGCATTCCACCCCACTCAATTTACCATTCTGGCTCAGAATCCTAGTTGGTGTGGTCAGGAATTGTATGTCAATACCTTCTTCTATAGCTGCATCGATTTCCTCTTTATATGCAGGCATCTCTGACCTCGTCCTTCTATAGATTATAGTGACCTTTTCTGTACCTTCAATACGGTGTGCAGCTCTTGCAGAATCTATAGCAGAGTTACCGCCACCAATAACCACAACCCTTCTACCGAGCTTTATCTCTTTACCAAGATTTACCGCTTCCAGAAATTTCAAGGAAGGTATGACACCTTCTGTATCCTCACCGGGGATATCAAGTTTCATTGACTTATGGGCACCAATAGCAATAAATATGGCTTTATATCCCTCCTTAAAAAGACTATCAATGGAAATATCTCTTCCCAGTGCGGTGTCTGTCTTAAATTTTACCCCTGCGTTTTTTATGGTATCGATATCAATATCAAGAATCTCTCTGGGTAATCGGTATTTTGGTATACCTACTCTGAGCATCCCACCCACAACAGGCTTGGCTTCAAAGATAGTGACATCATATCCCTTCAGACTGAGGAAATAACCTGCTGTTAGCCCTGCCGGTCCAGAACCTATAATCGCAACCCTCTGTTGTCTTGATCCTTTCTTTTGAATTTGCACCCTAATTTTTTCTCTCAGGGCATAATCCGTTACAAACCGCTTCAGTGCCCTTATAGCAATAGGTTTCCCTGCCTCACCTGCCTTACACTTTAATTCACATGGGTGGTGGCAAACCCTCCCACAAATGCCTGCTAACGGGTTGTCTTTCCTAATCACGTGAAATGCCTCCTCAAAACGTCTATGGGCAATCAAGGCTGTGTAGACAGATGCCTCTGTGCCAATAGGACAGGTATGCTGACAGGCTGAAGATATTATCTCCTTACAAATAAGCGAAGGACACCTCTTATATTTAATATGAGCTTTATATTCATCCCTGAAATATCTAATAGTGCTTAATACTGGATTAGGGGCGGTCATACCCAATCCACATAATGAAGTTGCCTTTATATCCTCACTGAGTTCTTCGAGAAGTTCTATGTCTCCTTTCTTTCCCCTTCCTGATGCGACCCTATTTAATATCTCAAGCAGCCTCTTTGTTCCAACCCTGCATGGTGTGCATTTGCCGCATGACTCTGCTTGGGTAAAAGAGAGGAAGAATTTTGCTACATCTATCATGCAGTTGTCTTCGTCCATAACGACCATGCCACCCGAGCCCATAATTGAGCCTACTAATGCAAGGGATTCATAATCTACTTCTATATCAAGAAGCTCTGCCGGTATACAGCCTCCTGACGGCCCTCCTGTCTGTACTGCCTTGAATGCCTCCCCACCTTCAATTCCACCACCAATATCATAGATCATCTCTCTTAGAGTAATACCTAAAGGTACCTCGATAAGGCCGGTATTTTTTATCTTTCCTGTTAGTGCAAAGACCTTTGTGCCTCTGGACTTTTCAGTACCAAACGAAGAAAACCATTCAGCACCTTTTTTTATTATATAAGGGATGTTTGCGAGCGTCTCGACATTATTAATAACCGTAGGCATTCCCCATAAACCACTTTCTACAGGAAAAGGCGGCCTTGCCCTCGGCATACCTCTTTGACCCTCTATTGATGCTATAAGTGCGGTCTCCTCACCACATACAAATGCACCTGCACCTAACTTTATCTTTATATCAAAATTAAACCCTGTCCCGAGGATATTCCCCCCGAGAAATCCTTTCTGTCTCGCCTCGTTGAGTGCTTTCCTTAGTCTTTCTACTGCAAGCGGATATTCAGCCCTGATATATACATAACCCTTATCAGCACCTATGGAATAGGCGCCAATAATCATCCCTTCTATTACAGAATGGGGATTACCTTCAATTACAGCCCTATCCATAAATGCCCCTGGATCACCTTCATCAGCATTACAGATTATGTATTTCTGCTTAGATTGTTTTCTTCTACAGATTTCCCATTTTAAACCTGTATGGAATCCAGCACCACCTCTTCCTCTGAGGCCAGAGTTTTTTATAATCTCTATCGTTTCTTCAGGGGTCATTGAAGTGAGAACTTTTCTTGTTGCATCATAACCGCCGACTGCTATGTAGGCATTGATATCTTCAGGGTCTATCTCACCGCAGTCAGAAAGGACTACTTTTACCTGTTTTCTGTGAAAATTATAATACTCCTCTCCAACGGCCCACTCTGCGACAGGATTACCTTCTACGATATGTTCTTTAACAATCCTCAGAACCATATCTGGCTTTATGTACTCATAGGTTGTCAGGTTACCATCTATAATTACCTCAACAAGTACATCTTTTGCACATAAACCAAGGCATCCTACCTGGTGCAGGGAGCATTGTTCCCCTACGGTGGCTTTTATGCCTGCTGTGTTGAGCTCATTTTTGAATGCCTTGATAACATCAGCACCACCTGTAGCAATGCCTCCTGGCCCCATACAGACCCTTATCTTTATTTCAGGCCTCACTCTTTTTGCCTTTCAGTTTCTTTATCTCTTTCATAAGCTTATCAGCTGTTGTCTTGCCGTGAACATTCTTGTTAATAATAACAACAGGGGCCATACTGCATGTCCCTACACATGCAACCCTTTCAATGGTGAATTCCCTGTCATCAGTTGTGTCTTCTCCATCAGGAAGGTTAATTTTTTTTCTTAAACCACTGATTAGCCTGTCAGAACCCTTAACATGGCAGGCAGTACCACAGCACGCTGTGATTATGTTTCTACCTCTTTGTTTAAGGTGAAACTGTGCATAAAAGGTTGCAATACTAAAGAAACGGCTGGCAGGAATATCAAGCTTTTTTGAAAACCAGTTTACTGCATCTTCAGGTATATAACCAAAGGTTTCCTGTATATCCTGAAGGATGGATATTATGTTCCCCTCGTCTTTTCTATAAGCTGTTAGTATCTTTTCAAGAGTCTCTTCCATCTTAACTCTTTCCTTTATAGACTACTTGGGACATGCAAATTAGCATAATAAAATAAACCGTGTCAAGTCGAGAGACCCAAAACTACATGTTTCTTGAGTTTACACAGTTTTTTGTGTTATAAAAAAACAGTAAAC
>JACRGU010000159.1 GCA_016212245.1 Nitrospirota bacterium | reverse complement strand
TTTATTCGTGGTGCGGGGTTCACTACTTTTTCGGTCTGGCCTTTGATTCGTTATATTTCTTTATGACCGTATCTGTAATGTCGAGGTCTTTATTTGAGTAAAGGATTATACCTTCAGCCTTCTCAAATATAAAGGTGTATCCTTCTTCCTCGCCTATCTTCTCTACTATTTCTCGCATCTCTTTTATTATTGCACCTGTCAGCTCTCCCTCTTTTTTCTTGACCTCGGCCTGTGAATCCTGGACAAGCCGCTGGTATTCCCTGAGCAACTTTTCGAGTTCCTCTTCTTTGTTTTTCCTTGCCTCTGCAGAAAGTACAGATGCCTGTTTTTCCAGGTCACCCCTTATCTTTTCTACAGCCTTGCCTTTTTCATCTATAAAAGATTGTCTAGATTTTATTAAAGACTCAAGGTCAAATTTAGCCTTCTTTCCGGCCTCGGATTCATTCAAGACCCTCTGAAGGTCCATATACCCTATCTTTATGGGATCAGCCGCAAATGAAGAGGCAGATACGATGCAAAGAGCAAAGAGCAAAGAGCAAAGAGCAAAGAGCCGTTTTACTACCATTTTTTTCATTTTTCCTCCTGATTAAAAAAAGGTTCCAAAGGTGAATTCAAACCTACTGGCGCTCTCTCCTAATTTTCTATCCAGGTTGTAACCCCACTCAAGTCTTATAGGCCCCATCGGTGAAATCCATCTTATGCCGCTTCCAGTAGTATATCTGAAGCTGCCGAATTTTTTAAAGGACTCATAGGCATTACCTGCATCAAAAAAGACCACACCCTTTAGCCTTATATCACTAATGAGGGGGAAGATATATTCTATATTAAAGATCAGTTCTTCTGTGCCTCCTATCTCATCTCCTGTCTGTTTATCCTTTGGGCCTGCCTCACCCCATCCCAATCCTCTTACAGTATATATCCCACCTACATAAAACCTCTCGTATAATGGTAGTTCTTTACCCAAGATACCAGTACCATAACCGAACCTGCCCCTTAACATGAAGGTCGTGCTGTTAAGTGGGAAATACCAGGCAGAGTCAACGCCACTCTTTACAAAGTAGTTAGTTCCTCCAAGTCCTGCATATGTGAGGTAAAGGGAATTCCTCGAACCACTCGATGGGTCGAGATAGTTGTCTCTCGAGTCTCTTACTAAAGAAGGGGTGATACTGCTGGTTATCCTTGTGCCTTCCTGCTCTTTTATCTTGGCTGAGGCCTGTTCAGATATGTTGAATATCGTTGCATTCTCAAAGTTATATGCGATATCGCCCCTCCAGTATTCTGTGAAGCTTTTGCCAAATGAAACCCCGAATCCAGTTGCCTTTTTATCATATTCTATGTATTCTCTGGTCATCTTATAAATACTTGTAGAGAATGAGATTGGCTTATCCATAAACCAGGGCTCTCTGAAGGAGAGCTCATAGAATGTACTTCTTCCACCGAGCTCCCCCTTTAACTTTATATACTGTCCTTTACCAAAGAGATTCCCCTGTGTCAGGTCAATAGTTCCAATAAATTTATCAACAGAACTATATCCTCCGCCTACACTTAAAAAGCCTGTTGGCCTTTCTTTTACCTTAATATTGAGGTCTACTAACTTCTCCTCAGGACGCGGCTCAGGAACTATTTCTACTGTTTCAAAAAAGTTAAGGTTATTGATCCTTTCATAGCTTCTTTTTATCACAGTGCTATTAAAGACATCACCCTCGTCGAGCCTTACCTCCCTTCTTATAACCTTGTCTCTGGTTTTAATGTTCCCTGAAATCTCTATCTTACCTATCCTGTACTTGTCACCCTCGTCTATCTTCAGAGATAGTTTTACACGTTTTGTAGCGTCATCAGGTATTAGATCAGGCGATACAGATATGAGCGCATACCCATTTTCTGAGTATAGTTCAGATATTGAAAGGATGTCTTTTTTCAAGAGGTTTTTGTTGAATACAGTGTTAGGCGTTAGACTAATCCTCTTCCTTATAGTTTCATCGGTAAATGCCTTGTTGCCTGTAAATTCTAAGGAGGAGATTCTGTATTGATCACCTTCTGAAACCTGTATTGTTATAATCATTCCTTTTTTATCCTCTGTAAGCTGAATCTTAGGCTCTCCGACCACGGCCTTGATATATCCGTTATTGAAATAGAGGTCCTTTACCTTTTCTATATCTGTATTCATCTGATCCTTTTTATAGTAGCCTGATGAAGTAATAAAGGAAAAAATCCACCATTCACTGGTATCCATAGCCTTTTTTATCATGCGCGTGGAGATAGCTTTATTGCCCTCTATATTGATTTTCTTTATCCTTACCTTTGGACCTTCCTCTATCTGGTAGGTCAGGCTGACCTCATCAGCGCTTATCCTTTTAATAACAGGGACTATACCTGATAGCCAATATCCTTCTTCTTCATAAAACGTCCTGAGCCTGTTTGCATTGTCCTGGATCAGGACAGCATCAGCAATGGCGCCGACGGTTATTGTGAGCTTTTCCTTCAAATGTGAATCGTCAAACTCCTTGTTGCCCTGAAATTCGATTTTTATAATGGTGGGTTTTTCTTTCACAATATACACTAGCCTTATACCACCCTCAAATGGTTCCATCTCGGCCCTGACATCATCAAAATACCCCATCTTGAAGATGTTTTTAATGTCTTCATTTGTTTTATCCTGAGATATTGGTTCACCTAATTTCTGGGTAATCCTGGGCTTTACTGCACTTTCCTCAATCCTTTTGAGTCCCCTGATCTCTATTGAGTTGACAATAGGTAGCTCCTGGGCATATAGGAGCCCCGATGTTAAAATTAGATTAAGAAAGAGTGATAGTAATGCTATCTTACGCATTTTGCCTCCCATTTTAGGAAAAATTAAACCTGAATTGCGCAAGGGTTCTCTACAATGTCATTCCTGCGTAGGCAGGAATCCAGTATTTCTTATTTCTTTCGCTTATTTCTGGATTCCCGCTTTCGCGGGAATGACGGTATTAGTATTAGAGTCTTTTTCATGATATCCTTGTGTAATTCAAGTTAAATTTTTAATTAAGCCGAGTAAGTATAGCACCTATACAGAGGTTAATGTAAATAAAAAATTCTTTATATACAGAAAAAGCAGTGTAAAAATAAAATTTAGATATCAGGTAAATAAATAATTATGATTTACAGATTAATTTTTTTTATTTGACCATTAGATAAATGTTGTATTAAGCTGAAGTGCTTACTTTTTTCTTAATAACAAAGGTTTTTCGAAAAAATCAATAGAAAAGGAGGTTGCTATGAAGAAGTACGATACGCCGTTGCTGGACGAACTGGAAAAGGGACCGTTTCCAAGTTTTGTTAAAGAGATCAAGAAGGCCGCAGCAAAGAATGAGATGGCAAATGATGAGCTGGGTCAGCTCGAATACTCTTTCAAAACAAATCGAGGATACTGGAAACATGGAGGTATTGTTGGTGTCCTTGGCTATGGTGGTGGGGTCATAGGAAGATACTCTGACCTGCCGGATATGTTTCCTGAAGTAAAATTCTTCCATACCGTCAGGATAAACCAGCCGAGTGGATGGTTCTATACCACAAAGGCGCTGAGGGAACTTATGGATCTCTGTGATACATATGGAAGTGGTATAACAAATATGCATGGCTCTACAGGTGATCTGGTCTTCCTTGGTGCGAGAACCGAGGATCTTGAGCCTCTCTTTGCTGAGCTTACATCCCGTGGATGGGACCTTGGTGGCTCAGGCTCTGCCTTGAGGACGCCGAGCTGCTGTGTTGGGCCTGCCCGTTGTGAATGGGCAAATTATGATACACTTGAAGCCTGCTACCAGATTACACAGGAATTCCAGGATGAGCTCCACAGGCCAGCATTCAATTATAAGTACAAGATAAAGTTTGCGGGTTGTGCTGTTGACTGCGTTGCATCCATCGCACGTGCTGACTGCTCTGTTATCGGCACATGGAAAGGCCCAATACTCATAGACCAGGATGCTGTAAGGTGGCATGAAAAGAAGGGAATGGACATTAATAGGGAAGTTGTGGACATGTGCCCGACACAGTGCATAAGTTATGATGGTAAAGAATTAAAGATAAATAATGATGAGTGCAACAGATGTATGCACTGCATAACAAGGCTACATAAGGCACTCAAGCCAAGTGGTGAAAGGGGTGCAACTATCTGTATCGGAAGTAAGGCGCCTATTGTTGTTGGTTCTTTGCTTTCTTGGGTTATCGTCCCATTTATGAAGATGGAGCCACCATATACTGAGTTTAAGGAATTGACCCGCAAGATGTGGGACTGGTGGGATGAAAATTCGCATCCGAGGGAAAGAATCGGAGAGGTTATAGAGATGAAGGGCATGAGGTCATTCCTTGAGGCCATTGGTGTGCCACCTTTTCCACAGCAGATTAAGGAACCGAGAAAAGACCCGTTCTTCTTCTTCACAGAAGGGGATATTGAGAGGTTTAAGAAGAGAGAGGAAGAGGAAAAGAAGACAGGGAAATTCATTTTTTAGATAAATTTTAAGGAGGGATATGGAAGATGGAAAAAATAACCGCAGAAAAAGCAAAAGAAATAAGACGGACAGACGTAGGGCCACCTCATTATGGACAATTTCTGCCACCTGTAATCAAGAAGAATTATGGGAGGTGGAAAGAGCATGAGATATTAAGCCCTGGGGTGATGGTTCATACTGCAGAAAGCGGAGATAAGATATGGTCAGTAAGGGTTGCAACCCCGAGGCTTATCGCTACAGATACAGTCCGTGAGGTCTGCGATATTTCAGACAAATATTGTGGTGGATATGTCCGCTGGACATCGAGGAATAATATAGAGTTTCTCGTATCAGACGAGAAAAATCTCGAGCCAATCCAGAAAGAGCTTAAAGAGAAAGGCTACATGATTGGTGGCATCGGGCCAAGGATAAGCAACATGGTTCATACACAGGGATGGGTTCACTGCCATGGCGCTGCAACAGATGCCTCTGGTTTAGTTAAGGCTGTTATGGATGAGCTCGCTGATTATTTCACAACAAAGGAGCTCCCAAACAAGCTAAGACTCGCACTCGCATGCTGTGTTAATATGTGCGGTGCTGTCCACTGTTCAGACATAGCAATAGTTGCAGTTCATACAAAGGTACCACCTATTGACCATGCGAAGCTTGGTAAGATATGCGAGATACCTACTGTTATTGCATCCTGTCCGACAAAGGCTATAAGCCCTGATCCTGCTACGAAGAGCGTGAAGCTCAAAGAAGAGAGATGCATGTATTGTGGCAACTGTTTTACTGTCTGCCCGGCTATTGATATCAAAGACCCTTATAGAGACGGTATCGCAATAGTTGTCGGTGGAAAGGTAAACAGCCTCAGGAGCAATCCAAAGTTTTCTAAGCTCGTCATCCCTTACATGTCGAATGAACCCCCAAGATGGCCAAAGGTTGTTGCTGCAGTAAAGCATATCGTTGATGTGTATGCCAAGAATGCAAGAAAACATGAGAGGGTAGGCGAGTGGGCAGATAGAATAGGATGGGAGAAATTCTTCAAGCTTACTGGCATTGAGTTTACATTCCAGGCGATTGATGACTTCACATTCATGAGGGATACCCTGAGGACTGCATCAACATTTAAGTGGTAGTTTGGGATATAATGAAGGTTAAGGTTAAGGTAAAAGATACTTTGCCTTAACCTAAACCTAAATCTAAATAACGAGGTGAGAGCGTATGGAGAAGGAAGAGCTGAAAGAGAAGATTTATGCGTTTGTCCTGGCTGCAAAGGGCAAAAAGAAGGTAAAACCAAGGGATATAGAAAAGGGAGTATCTGCTGAGACTGGTGCTGGTATAGATGAGATAAAGCAGGCCATGAAAGAGATGATAGATGTGGGGAAGCTTATGTACTCCTATACAGGAGGCGCCAGCTCTGTTGAGATACCAAGTGAGGAGTATCTCAGAGAAAAAGGGCTTATCAAATAAGTCAATAAGTCATTTCATTAAGTCAATGAGTCAATGATAGAACTTAAGTGTGTAACTGTTTTATAATTTATTGACTCAATGACTCAGTTACTCAATCATTTCATTCCGAGAGTGGTCATAGCCGGCCTTAAAGGAGGCTGTGGAAAGACCATCTTGACTCTTGGTCTGATAGCATTTTATAGGCAAAAAGGTCTCAACATTGTACCTTTTAAGAAGGGTCCTGATTATATTGATGCTGGTTGGCTATCCTGTGCTGCCGGACGGCCATGTTATAATTTAGA
>JACRGU010000158.1 GCA_016212245.1 Nitrospirota bacterium | reverse complement strand
TGGCATAGCAGGTGCTAAAGATCCGATTGCAATGGCAGAGGCAATGAAACATGCGGTTATTGCAGGCAGGCTTGCATATAAGGCTGGAAGGATTCCTAAAAAACTTTATGCTACTGCAAGCAGCCCAATAGAGGGAATGCTGTAATAGAGTTTAGAGTTCAGAGTTATGAGTTCGGAGTTAATTGATTTTAGACTTTATTTAATCACTGACAGAAAGATATTAATTACTCTGAACTCCGAACTCCGAACTCCGAACTTATTAGTTGCTATTGAGGAGGCACTGAAGGGTGGGTTAAAGGCTGTACAACTAAGAGAGAAGGATTTAGGCACAAGAGATTTATTGGATATGGCATACAGGATGAGGGAATTAACAAAAAAATATGATGCAAAATTGTTTATCAATGATAGGGTTGATATTGCACTTGCAGTAGAGGGAGATGGTGTCCATCTCGGACAGAAGAGCATACCAGCCCATGCTGCAAAAAAGATCGTTCAGGATAAACTCATGATTGGTGTATCAACACACAGTCTTGATGAGGCTGTTAAGGCAGAAAAGGATGGTGCAGATTTTATAACCATCGGTCCAATTTATCAGACCCCTTCCAAACTCAAATATGGTGAACCAATTGGTATTGATGTCTTGAAAAAGGTAAAATCTAAGGTCTCAATACCATTATTCGCAATTGGAGGAATAAAGCTAAATAAGGTTAAAGAGATAATGAATGCTGGTGCTGATGGTGTAGCATTGATATCTGCAATCCTGAGCGTAGAGAATATTAAAGAAAAAACAGAGGAATTTCTGAGGTTGCTGAGATGACAAGAATAGAGTTAGCAAAAAAAGGAATTGTTACTGATGAAGTTAAGGAGGTTGCCCTTTCTGAAGGCATATCTCCTGAAAGGCTCGCCTCTGATATTGCAGAGGGAGTAACGGTAATTCCGAGAAATATTAATCACAATATAAAACCAATTGGTATAGGAAAAGGGCTGAGGACAAAGGTTAATGCAAATATAGGGACATCAAAGGACAAGATATCTTTTGATGGCGAAATGGAGAAACTTGATGTACTTGTTAAATACAGGGCTGATGCTGTTATGGACCTCTCTACAGGCGGACCTATTAAGGACCTGAGAAGACTTCTTTTAAGAAAATCCCCTATCTCAGTCGGCACGGTTCCTATATATGAAGCTGCTGTGAGGGCTGCAGAGGCCTATGGCACAATAGCAGAGATGACTCCTGACAACATCTTTAATGTGATAGAAGGCCATGCAGAAGAGGGGGTTGATTTTGTCACAGTCCATTGTGGAGTTACAAGAAAAGCTATTGAAAGATTAAAAGAAGAAGGAAGGGTTCTTGATATTGTAAGCCGTGGCGGGTCTTTTCTACTTGAATGGATGATTTACAACGATAGGGAAAATCCTCTCTATGAGCATTATAATAGATTACTTGAGATTGCAAAAAAGTATGATTTAACATTAAGCCTCGGAGATGGACTACGTCCTGGTTGCCTTGAGGATGCAACAGACAGGAGCCAGATTGAAGAACTACTGACTATAGGAGAATTGAGAGACAGGGCACTTGAATCAGGGGTTCAGGCAATCATTGAGGGTCCAGGTCATGTCCCTTTAAACCAGATTGAATTGAACATAAAAATCCAGAAAGAGATTTGTAAAGGTGCGCCTTTCTATGTACTTGGCCCTCTTGTAACTGACATTGCAATGGGATACGACCATATTGCAGCAGCCATAGGTGGAGCAATTGCAGGGGCAGCAGGCGCTGATTTCCTCTGTTATGTAACTCCAGCAGAGCATATAAGACTCCCGAATATTGAAGATGTGAAAGAAGGTCTTATCGCATCAAAGATAGCGGCCCACGCAGCAGACATTGCAAAAGGTATCCCTGGTGCAATAGAGCTTGACAGGAAGATGGCAAGGTGCAGAAAGAACCTCGACTGGGATGGACAGATAGCATTGAGTTTTAATCCTGAAAAGGTGAGGCAATGGCGTTCTGAGGTCCCGCCAACAGAACAGGATGTCTGTAGTATGTGTGGGGAATTCTGTGCGATAAGAATAGTGGAGAGGGCACTTAAAAAATCTTTATGACATTCCTGGACATCGTCTTTCAAGTAAACCTCGGTCCTCTGACCTACAGGTGCCCCGAAGAACTCTCAGATATTGCAGAGCCTGGCATGATTGTCAGTGCACCGCTTAAGAATAAGATAGCAAAAGGAATTATCACAGGAAGGTCTTTACCCCGCACCACAGAAAGCCACGGGTTTACACCAGTGGTGCGGGGTTTATCTGTGCCAGCAGGCGAGATTAAGAATATTCTAACAATCAATGGTGAAACTCCTGTATTGAACAGGCAGATGATTGAATTGCTTAGATGGATGGCTGATTATTACCTCTCAACACAGGGTTTAGTTTTAAAGAATATGCTCCCGAAAGAGGTATTCCTTAGAGTAAAGTCCAGAAAAAGTAAAGAAAAATCACCAGCACTAAAACGAGGCAACCTTATAGACATACCAGACAGTGAATTTACAGATATACGCCACTCTATAAACAGACATACCTACCGGGGTTTTTTACTACATGCACCATCCTCTATATATGAGTATTCATTCGTGATAAAAATACTTGAAGAAGCTAAGAACGCAATCATCCTTTTACCTGAGGTTACACAGATTAACAACCTTTACCCTTTTTTAAAAGAGAGTTTTGGAGAGAGGGTATGTCTCTTTCACAGCGGGCTGAGCAAAGGTAAGAGGTCTGAAACGATAGAAAGAATACTATCAGGTCAGTCAGACATTATCCTCGGCACAAGGTCTGCCATATTTGCACCTTTTAAAAGGGTCTCTTTTATTGCTGTCCTTCATGAACACAGTGGTTCATATAAGCAGGAAGACGGTCTGAGATACAGCGGAAGAGATGTAGCAGTAATGAGAGGCTATCTTGAAAAGGCAACTGTGCTCCTTTCATCCATCTGTCCCTCTATCGAGTCTCTGTATAACTGCAAATCAGGCAAATATACTTTATTAAAACCGGTAGCTGACATCAAAAAACTTAGGGTCAGGATTATAGATATGAAGTATGAAAAACTCTTCAAGCCGTATTTATCAAAGACAGTTGTTGATGCCGCTGTCAGGCGTATAAAAAATAATAAAAAGGTGGTGTTTGTGATAAACAGAAGGGGATACTCAACACTCCTTCAATGCAGGGAATGTAATTACATAGAAGAATGCCACCGATGTAAAATCCCTATGATACTCCACAAACAAGACAGGTCTTTAAAATGCCATTATTGCGGGCACTCATCTACAATCCCTGAAAACTGTCACCGATGTAAAAGCTATAACATAGAACTGTTGGGTGCAGGTACACAGAGGGTTCAGGAAGATATCGAAAAACTCCTGAAAGGGACTACCTCGGGTATAATCCGTTTTGACAGCGACATAGCCAGAAAAAAGTCAGAGGTAAAAAGGTTAATTGAAACTATACACAAGGATGATGTCAGGATAATCATCGGGACAAAGCTAATGACAAAGAGGATAAGTATTTCTGAAGGATTTTCCATGGCAGTAATCTTGGATACAGACCTTTTCCTCAACATCCCTGATTTCAGGTCTGCTGAAAAGGCATATCAGGAAATCTCATCTCTTATGGACATGGTTGAACCTAATGGCGACATATTCCTCCAGACAAGGATACCTCAGAATTATCTATTTAAATGCCTCAAGAATCAGGACTATAAATCATTCTTTGAAGAGGAGATAAAAAGACGAAAGGCCCTTTTATACCCGCCATACTCAAAGCTTTTATTCATCAAATTTATAAGCAAAAGGGACCTGTCTAAAAAGCTGTCAGAGACTATCAGGACAGACAAAGACATCGAAATACTCGGCCCATTAATATCGAAAAACACAAAAGGTCAACAGGAATTCAGCGTTCTCCTGAAGTCATCTGTCCGGGGCAAACTTCATTCAACTGCTAAAACTTTAATAAGTGTGTTTGAAGGCTCGAAAGATGTTCGGATAAGGATAGATGTAGACCCTCTAGTGACTAAGTAAGGGGACTGGAGATTGCTCTGGGAGCGGTTTTTGTTTATATTTTTACCAATCTTTTATAGATTTTCTCTACCTGTACCCTTGTTTCTTCAAGAGTGCCATTATTATCTATTACAAAATCTGCCCGCTTAATCTTTTCCTCTATCGGGAGTTGGGCCTTCAGTATGAGAAATGCCTTTCCCCTGTCAATCCCTTCCTTCTCAAGGCGAGTTAATGTAATCTCCTCCTTGGTATGTACTGTAATGGTCCTGTCAAACCTGCCTTCGTATCCCCTTTCAAAAAGCACAGGTGCCTCAATTATCACAACCCTGGTCGCATCATTCATCTTAATCTTATCCAAAAAATCATCTATCCTTTCGAATACAGGAGGGTGAAGTATATCTTCAAGTAAGTGTCTTAACTCCTTGTTATTAAAGACTATTTTGGCTACCTGCTCCTTGTTTAATCCGCCATTTTTATCGAATACATCATCGCCTAAAAGCCCTCTGATCTTTGTCAAAATATCCTTCTCAGTAAGGAGTATTTTAACAATCCTATCTGTATTGAGGGTAACAGCCCCCAAGTCCCTGAACATGGAAAGAACTGCACTTTTCCCCATACCATAGTTCCCTGTTAACCCAATAATTTGCATAGATATATTATA
>JACRGU010000157.1 GCA_016212245.1 Nitrospirota bacterium | reverse complement strand
ATGTGGCATCAGAACTGGGTATGCATGAAAGCACAATAAGTAGAGTCACATCTAACAAATACCTGTCCTGTTCGCATGGGGTGTTCAGCTTCAGGTTTTTCTTCAGTAGTGCTATACAGGGTGATACAGGAGAGATTTCATCCACCTCTATAAAAAACCTTATAAAAAAAATCATATCCGAAGAGAATCCCCCCAAACCCCTCAGTGACCAGCATATTGTAGAACTGTTAAAGAACAGTGGTATCGTAATTGCCAGAAGGACTGTAGCAAAATACAGGGGGGAACTCAGGATTCCATCACAGGGTCAGCGAAGGAAATTCGACTAACTGAAAAGGAGGAAGTTATGAACATCATTATGACAGGAAGACATCTTGAAATTACACCAGCCTTGAAAAACTATGCTGAGGAGAAGATTAAAAAATTTGACCGGTATCTATCAAACATATCCGAAGCTATTGTCACACTCAGCATAGAAAAATACAGACATAAGGTAGAGATCCTGCTCAAAGCTAATGGGGTTCTTATCCAGGCAGAGGGGATTACAGGCGAAATATATTCTTCAATTGATGAGGTAGTCGAGAAACTCGAGAGGCAGGTCAAAAAATACAAGGAGAAACTCGTATCCTACAGAAAAGGCGAGGGCAAAGTAACCGGGGTCCAGTCAAAAGGCACAGCTACCGCAGAGAGTGGCAGGATCATAAAAAATAAGCAGTTTGAGCTAAAACCAATGAGCCCGGACGAAGCTGCTATGCAGATGGAACTTCTTGACAAGGACTTCTTTGTCTTTACAAATGAGGGTAGCGGGGACATAAATGTTATATACCGCAGGAAAGATGGTAATTTTGGCCTTATAGAACCCCTAAAATAAAGCATGGCAAAGCCAATCATAGTCATAATCACCGGCCTCTCTGGCTCGGGTAAGACCGTTGCACTGAGGGCCCTTGAAGACTCTAACTTTTTCTGCGTGGATAATCTTCCTGTTACACTCATTAACTCATTTGCTTTAATTGCTTCCAAAAACAAAGATATTAAAAAAATAGGGATAGGTATTGACATACGAGAAAAGGGGTTTTTATCAGAAATCAGTGATGTACTAAAAAACCTCAGAAATAAATACAGTACAGAAATCCTTTTCCTGGAGGCAGAAAATGACATACTCCTAAGACGGTTTAAAGAGACCCGAAGACCTCACCCGCTCGAAGGAAATATAGAAGAGTCCATCCAGATTGAAAAAGAGAAACTTTCTCTCCTGAGGGAAATCTCTGACAGGATTATTGACACATCTTCGTATACACCGCATCAGTTGAGACAGTTTGTAACATCCTTATACAGGATACCACGGGGCACAAAAGATATGACAGTCGCCCTTATCTCTTTCGGCTTTAAATTCGGTACGCCCCAGAATATTGATCTGCTTTTTGATGTAAGATTTCTGCCCAATCCAAACTTTGTCCCTGAATTAAAGGCATTGAAAGGAACAGATAAAAGGGTTTCTGAATATGTGCTTAGAAGGCCGGAAACAAAAACATTTATGAGTAAGATAAAAGAATTTATAGACTTTCTTATTCCGCTATACATCAAAGAAGGTAGGTCCTATCTAACAATCGGCATCGGTTGCACTGGCGGGAATCATCGTTCACCTGCCATTGTAGAAAAACTACAAGGCCAAATTAAAAAACATCCGATAAACCTGAATATTATCCATCGGGATATGACATGATAGAAATATGATAGAACTTTTCAGGATTTTTTACTCGTTTTGGCAAAAAAGGATGTAAGTTTCTTCACCACATTATCGCCCTGACAGTTAGGACAATTGACCTTCGGCTTCATATCGAATTCCCTGATAGAAAGGAAAACTGTAAATTCTTTTTTACAATCATTACAGATATACTCATATGCCGGCATAATAACCTCCTTTTCGAGTTTCTTGAGTTCATAAAGTTTCTTGTGTCTATGGAGTTTATAACATAGGAAACCGTGTAAACTCAAGAAACTATGTTAACTAAGTATTCCCTTCAAATCCTTCTCATGTACCGGCCCGTAGACTGTAAGTGAAAACATCATATCTTTCCTGATCAGCCTTTCAGCAAGGTCTCTAATGCGATCGAGTGTGATTGAATCTACCTCTTTTATAATCTCCTCTGGACAATAATATCTGCCATAATATATCTCTTGGCGTGCGATATTGTTCATACGGCTGCTTGATGACTCAAGTCCAAGGATTATATTACCTTTAAGCTGGCTTTTTGCGCGCTGCAGCTCTATTTCTGTAAGTGTGTCTTTCAAGCCACACATTTCTTTAAGGATCACTTCTACTACCTCTCTTACCCTTTTTCTGCTGACCCCTGCATAAACACCCCATACCCCTGTATCAAAATATGATGCGATAAATGAATATATAGAATATGCGAGTCCCCTCTTTTCCCTTATCTCCTGGAAGAGTCGCGAGCTCACCCCTGCGCCAAGTATTGTGCTAAGGAGGGAGAGACTGTAACGCTCTTCACTCGCCTGAGGAAGGCCTTTGACTCCCAGACATATATGTGCCTCTGAAAGCTCTTTACTAAATACCTCAACCTTACCCTTAAAATCAGGCAGTGCACCCTTCTCAGGCTCAGAGCCCCTTCTTAAGCTACCGAGATTTTTATTAAGTATATATAGAAGGTGGTCAGGTTCAAAATTCCCTGCACAGGATATAATTGTATCCCTTGTGCCATAATACTTCCTTATATGTGATACAAGATCATCTCTTGTGAATGATTTTATCGTCTCTCTGCGGCCAAGCACAGGTTGCCCGAGACCATCCTGGCCCCAGATGGTCTGATTAAAAAGGTCATGGATATAATCATCAGGTGTATCCTCAATCATCTTTATCTCTTCTTTTATTATCCTTTTCTCTTTCTCAATATCTTCTTCCGGGAATGTCGAATGGAGAAAAACATCCGCAAGCAATTCAATACCTTTTTCTATGTATTCATCAAGCACCTTTACATAAAACGTTGTGCTTTCTCGTGATGTGAATGCATTGAGGTCTCCTCCCAGAGAATCAATCTCAACTGCAATGTCCCTTGCGCTACGTTTCTTTGTCCCTTTAAAAAACATGTGTTCAAGAAAATGGGATACCCCGTTTTTATCGAGTAATTCGTTCCTCGAACCTACCTTCACCCATATCCCGAGAGCAACAGAACGCATGTTCTTTAGTGATTCCATAACTACTGGTATCCCATTAGATAAATATTCTTTTACGAACATGTTCTTT
>JACRGU010000155.1 GCA_016212245.1 Nitrospirota bacterium | reverse complement strand
ATATGTATTTCTACGAGGATGCTGCAGGTGAGGCTACAAAGAGAATAGGTATGAGGGCTGTATTAGGTGTTGGTATACTTGATTTTCCAACAAAATCTGCCAGTACTGTAGATGAATATTTTGCCAATGCAGAGTCCTTTATAAGAGATTGGAAGAAAGATGAGCTGATAACCCCGTGTATTGCACCCCATGCACTCTATACATGTGGCCCTGAGACATTGAAGAGGGCAAGGCAGGTTGCTGATAAATATGATATACCGATTCATATACACCTCTCAGAAACCCGGTGGGAGGTGAACGAGATTAAAAACAGATATGGGATGACGCCTGTAGAATATCTCGATAGCATTGGCTTCTTAGATGAAAGGGTACTTGCTGCACATTGTGTCTGGCTGAATGATAGAGAGATAGAACTACTGTCTCAAAGAAAGGTTGGCGTTTCCCACTGTATAGAGAGTAATCTCAAGCTTGCCTCTGGGATTGCACCTGTCGCGAAGATGTTAAATACGGGTGTAAAGGTAACATTCGGCACAGATAGCGCTGCGAGCAATAATGATTTAAATATCCTGAGTGAGATGTCCACAGCAGCGAAGCTACATAAGGCAATCTCTGAAGACCCAACCGCACTTAATGCAAAAACAGTGCTACTTATGGCAACGCGATGGGGTGCAGAGGTCCTGGGTCTCGGATGGATCACAGGAAGTCTTGAGAAAGGCAAGGCTGCAGACCTTGTTATGGCTGACCTCAATAAACCACATCTTATTCCACTTTATGACATCTATTCCCACATCGTCTATGCTATGAGACCTTCTGATGTTCAGATGGTGATGGTTAATGGAAAGATTGTTGTTAATAACGGCAGTCTGCATAACAGGAATGAAGAAGAGATACTCGCAAAGGCGAGGGAATGGCAGAAAAAGATAAGGACTTGAAATTAAAGGTTGTAATTTAGGATAATTAATACAAACGCATTAAGTAAATTGACATAAACATTTAATGTTGTCATTCCCGCGCAGGCGGGAATCCAGGGTTTCCTGTGAAAACAGGAATCCAATTCCTTTTGTATAGTTCCCCCGATTTAATCGGGGGACGGCGTCTGGATTCCTGCTTTCGCAGGAATGACAGCAAATTTAACATTATTAATTTCGTTTGTATTAGTATGTGAAGACCATGCCAAAACTCCTCAGAAGACGAAGACAGACTAAAGAGCAGCTCCAACAGCAGATAGATGAGATGTTTGCGATAATGGACGGTTTGGAGGGAGGAGTCTATGTTACTGATATGCAGACCTATGAGATATTGCGTGTTAACACCTATATGGAAAAATTTTTTGGAGAGGATATAATCGGTAAGAAATGCTATGAAGTCTTTCAGGAAGGACAGGATAAACCCTGTCCCTTCTGCACAAATGACCGCCTCCTTATAGAGGGTAAGCCAGGCCCACCTGTTGTCTGGGAGTTTCAGAACACGAGGAATGGTCTCTGGTATCATTGTATTGACAGGGCTATCCATTGGCCTGATGGACGTATTGTGCGTATAGAGATTGCTATTGACATCACAGAACGCAAGAAGTCAGAGGAAGAAATAAGGTTACTCAGCGAATCAGCACAAAAGCTCCTGGAGATCAAAGAACCTGATGATAGATACGATTATATCCTTAATAGAATGCTCGAATTGACAGGTGCTAAGGTCGGATATGTTGGATATATTGATGAGAAGACCGGTTACCTTGTAGCTCCCACATTGACAAGAGATGTATGGGAGGTGTGTCGTGTCCCAGGAAAAAATATTGTATTCAAGGAATTTACAGGGCTCTGGGGATGGGGCTTAAAGAACAAGAAACCGATACTATGTAACGATATAAAAAACGATAAAAGAAGCAAACCACCTCCTGAAGGTCATATTGAGATTCAAAATTTCCTATCTGTGCCATGTGTGATAAAGGATAAGATAGCAGGACAGATAGGACTTGCGAACAAAAAAGGCGGCTTCACAGAAGAAGACCTCAGGTTGGTTGAAAAGCATGCAGGTCTTCTGACTATTGCTATTGAAAAACATCGGGCAGAGAGTCAAATCATGGAATCAGAGGAGAGATACAGAGGTATATTCGAAGGGGTTGCGGATGGTGTCTTTATAAGCACACCTGAAGGGAGGTTTTTAAGTGTAAACCCGGCGATGGTTAATATCTTTGGCTATGATAGCATAGAAGAAATGCTGGCGATAGAGAATATAAGGGAAGACCTCTACCTTAATCCTGAAGATAGAGATAAGGTTATGGAGATATATGAGAAAGACGGTTTTCTCAAGGATTATGAGGTAGAATTCAAAAAGAAGGATGGGACCAAGATAAATGCACTCCTGACCAGTTTTGCAGTGAAGGATGAAAAGGGTATCCCTATAATATATGAAGGAATAGTAAAGGATATAACCGATAAAAAACGCCTTGAGGCACAGCTTATACAGGCCCAGAAGATGGAGTCTGTTGGACTTCTTGCAGGAGGTATTGCCCATCACTTTAACAACCTGCTTACTGCAATACTGGGCTATGCTTCCTTACTTAAGGAGGTTCTAACGGAAGATAGTCTTCTCAGGACTTATGTGGATACTATATTACACACATCAAAAAGGGCAACAACCATTACATCTGGTCTCCTGACCTACAGCCGCCGACAGACAATGAAGCCGATGCCTGTAAAACTTGAAGATATTGTACATGATGTAGAAAAGATTTTAGGGGAGATTATTGGTGAAGACATAGAGCTGAGGATATTTATCTCTCCTGAGGAGACAATGGTTATGGCAGACACTGCACAGATTGGACAGGTATTGATGAACCTCTGCACTAATGCAAGAGATGCAATGTTAGAAGGTGGAATATTAATCATCAGGACAGAGCTTGTTGAACTTGATGAGGATTATATCAGAAGCCGCGGATTTGAAAGGCCTGGAAGATATATGTGCATATCTGTGACTGATACAGGGGTGGGTATGGATAAAGAGACAAGGGAAAGGATTTTTGAGCCATTCTTTACCACAAAGGATGTAGGAAAGGGCACAGGGCTTGGTCTTGCCATGTCATATGGCATAGTTAAACAACATAATGGGTATATTACTGTTTACAGTGAGAGAGGGAAAGGTACAACCTTTCGGATCTATCTGCCAGCAATAGAAAGAGTTATAGAAGTGGCTGAAATGCCAGCACCTCAACCTGTAATTGAAGGCACAGAGACTATCATTATTGCAGAAGATGAAGAGGTTGTAAGAGACCTCTCCAGAAAAATACTCGAAAAACATGGATATAAGGTGATAGTTGCTGAGGACGGGGAGGATGCTATCAGAAAATTTAATGAGCATGCAGATTCTGTACAACTCGTAATTCTTGATGTGGTAATGCCAAAGAAGAGCGGTAAAGATGTCTACGATGAAATTCGCAGGATACGGCCTGACATAAAGGCGCTATTTATAAGTGGTTATGCACCTGATGCAATCTATAAGATATTTATCCTTGAGCCTGAAATTGATTTTATCTCAAAACCTTTCTTACCCCACGACTTTCTAATAAAGGTGAGGGAGATACTTGATAGGATTTAGAGTTCCCTTCTTCCCTCAATCGCCTTGCTGAGTGTTACCTCATCTGCAAACTCAATATCTCCACCCATTGGGAGGCCATATGCAATGCGTGTTACTTTTACATTAAAGGATTTCAGCAGCTCCCTTATATACTGGGCAGTCATCTCACCTTTGGTATTGGGATTTGTCGCAAGGATGACCTCAGTCGCCCCATTATCTTTTACCCTCTGCAAAAGTTCAGTTATCCTGAGTCTGTCAGGAGTAAATCCATCAATAGGAGAGATTGCACCCATGAGCACATGATAAAGACCATCAAAACTCCCTGTCCTCTCGACAACGAGGATATTACTCGGCTCTTCTACAACACATATCTTCTTCCTGTCTCTCTGTTCATCCCTGCATATCTCACATATCTCAGCATCTGTGATATTGAAGCACTGACAGCAGAATCTGGCCCTTTCTTTAGTATTGTTTATTGCTTTTGCGATGGCCTTTGCATCTTCTTCTGACATGTTGAGTATGAAGAATGCAAGCCTCTGTGCAGTCTTCCTGCCTATGCCTGGAAGTTTCATTAACTGGGTTATAAGGTTTTCGATTATGCCTTGTGCCATTAGCTTTAGTATTTACTTCAATATATTCCCCAGTCCTCCAAGTCCCGGAAGCTGTAATCCTCCAGTCAGTTTTGACATCTCTTCGCTGACCATTTCCTGTGCACGGCGTAATGCCTCATTTACTGCCGCAATGATAAGGTCCTGGAGCATTTCAATATCGTCAGGATTTACAACATCCCTTTCGATTTTTAAAGATATAAGTTCACCTGCACCGTTTGCAGCGGCAGTAACCATACCACCCCCTGCTGTTGCCTCAACCGTCTTTTTCTTTGCCTCATCTTGCATCCTTGCCATTTCGGCCTGAAGTCTCTGGGCCTCACGCATTATGTCTCCGAGCATCTTTTTTGACATCTCATCCTCCATCTCTTTCAGTATATGAATAAGGTAGGGCATAGCATTTGAGCGGCTTTTATTTCTGTCTTCGACAGAAATAACCTCGGAGGTCTTAAGACCGAGAATGAGCGAAAATGCTATGCCCTGCCTGCTTAGCCATAGTCCTTCTACGCTCTATCTTCTTTTATCGGAATCACATCCACAATCCTTCCCTCGAAAAGTTCGAGGGCCTCTTTAATAATCGGCTCTGCCATTACCTTTTCCTTCAGGTCTTTTTTGCAGATTGCATTTTTCTTTGCGGTTTCTATCTCTACCATAATTTTACTCCCGAGCTCTTCCGAGAAGATTTGCTCTATTAATCCTATATCCTTCTTAATAGAATCGGCAAAAAGTGAGTCCCCTCCATTGAGGGTGAGAACCAGTTTGTCTCCAATCAGTTCATAATTGGCCTTTGACAATTTTGAGGCGAGGGGCGCATCCATCTTCTTTAGAGCTCTGTCAAGAAAGTCACCTGAATTAGCCATCTGCATTATTCGTTCAGCGTCAGGCGTTCTGCGTTCAGCACTCCCTCCCTTACCCGCCCCCCGTGAGGGGAAGGGCAGGGGTGGGGGGGGAGACTCCGAACTCAAGTTTATATATCTCTCTATATTTTCGATGACCTCTTTCACAGGTTTCATAGTGCTGAGAAAACTTGCTTTTATGAGAGACATTTCAAGGGTGAGCCTTGGTGATAAGGCATTTCTTACTTCAATCTCTGTCTTCATTATCTCTGAGAGCATCATAGTGAGCTGGTCTTCTGCTGTTCTGCCTGTGATATCTTTTATTACAGCCATCTCCTCTTTACTTAAATCAAGTACCTCCCCGGGCTTTTTTATAACACTTGCAACTAACAGGTCTCTGAAGAACTGGACAAGTTCCTTTGTGAAGGATTTGATATCAGTGCCTTTTTCAACAAGCTCACTTATAATCTCAAGAATCTTTTCCCTTTTTCCTTCGATCAATGCCATTGAAATCTCTGAAATGAGCCCGAAATCTGTGATTCCGAGGAGGTTTTTGATATCAGTCTCTTTTATATCTGATGAGAAAGATGATACCTGGTCAAGGATTGTGAGTGCATCCCTCATGCTTCCGTCAACTGCCCTTGCAATCATCTCGAGTGCTGAACTGGAAATATTTATATCCTCTGCATCTGATATTATTTTTAACCTTTCCTTTATCTTCTGGCTTGATATCCTTCTAAAAGGCAGATGCTGGCAGCGTGAAAGTACGGTCGCAGGGATTTTCTTTGGGGCTGTGGTCGCAAGTACAAAGATGACATGAGGTGGCGGCTCCTCAAGGGTTTTTAAAAGTGCATTAAATGCAGAATCAGATAGCATGTGGGACTCATCAATAATATAAACTTTGTATCTTCCACCTGAAGGTGCATATTTTACCCTTTCTCTGAGGTCTCTGATGTCATTGACGCTGTTGTTTGATGCGCCATCTATCTCCATTACATCAACAGAAGAACCATCAGTTATTGATATACAGAATGTGCATGAGCCGCAAGGAGAGGACGTAACTCCATCATTACAGTTCAGTGACTTTGCAAGTATCCTCGCTGTTGAGGTTTTACCCACTCCTCTCGGGCCAGAGAAGAGATAGGCGTGTGCAATTCTTCCCTGTTCTATTGAGTTTTTGAGAATACGGATTATGGGTTCCTGGCCAACAAGGTCATCAAACCCCTGAGGTCTCCATTTTCTTGCAAGTACGAGATAGCTCATAAGTTCATTTTACCAAAAACAATGCAATCCCTCTCATTTTTCTGCAACCAGGGGACAACTTGCTGCGGCACCCAGAGGAAATGCTTACCATTGCTTCCTTCCGGACCTGGTGGGGTTTGCATCCCTCTGCTGCGCAGGGACATCCCCTGGCTGCAGAAAGAAGAGATGGCGGAGAGAGTGGGATTTGAACCCACGGTGAAGCTTTTAAACCCCACACACGATTTCCAGTCGTGCCCCTTCGGCCTCTCGGGCATCTCTCCAGTCATCGTAATGCGTAATCTCAAAACGCATTTGGACATTTTCTCTCTTGTCATTCCCACGAAAGTGGGAATCCAGAGAGTTGATAAGACTGGATTCCTGCTTCCGCAGGAATGACAGATAGTATGTTTTACGGATTACGCATCGCGGTCTTTATTAAGATTAATGAAAAGGTGGGTATAAAATCAAGGTTGTCTATGAGAGCTTCTTTTTCAGCAACTCATTCACCATCTGAGGATTTGCTTTACCCTTTGTCAGTTTCATTACTTGACCTACAAAGAATCCCATGAGCTTTTCTTCACCTGCCTTAAACCTCGCTACCTCTTTCGGATTCTTTGATATAACCTCATCTACAGCCTTTTCAATTGCAGACTCATCAGTTATCTGAATAAGGCCTTTTTCTTTAACTATTTCTTCAGCATCTTTACCCGTTTTATACATCTCCTCAAAGACAATCTTTGCGATCTTTCCGCTTATGGTGCCTTTGTCAATTAACCTGAGCATATCAGCAAGTTGTTCTGGTCTGAGGGGGCATTCTTCAATAGTCTTGCTTTCTTCATTAAGGAGTCGTGTGAGTTCCCCCTTTACCCAGTTGCTTATGATCTTAGGTCCGGAAACACTCAGAGAATATGATGCTGTAGCCTCCTCGTACCAATCAGCAAGAGGTTTTTCATCTGTAAGCAAGTCTGCGTCATATTCAGGAAGACCATATTCAGATACAAAACGTTCTCTCTTTACATCAGGCAATTCTGGAAGTGATGACTTTATCTCATCAATCCATTTCCGCTCAACAATCATTGGTACGAGGTCTGGCTCAGGAAAATATCTGTAGTCATGAGCCTCCTCCTTTCCACGCATGGACTCTGTTATGCCTTTTGTTGAATCCCAGAGTCTCGTCTCCTGTATGACCTTACCACCTTCTTCTAAAACCTTAATCTGACGTTTTATCTCGTACTCGAGGGCTTTTTCAACAAACTTGAATGAATTGATATTTTTCACTTCAGTCCTTGTGCCATATTCTTTCTGTCCTTCTGGTCTTATAGACACATTTGCATCACATCTGAGCGAACCCTGTTCCATATTACCGTCACAGACTCCGAGATATCTGAGTATGGCCCTGAGTTTCTTCATGTACTCCGATGCCTCTTGCGGACTTCTTATATCGGGTTCTGAGACTATTTCCATCAAAGGAACGCCGGTTCTGTTTAAGTCTACAAAACTGTAATTGCCAGTACCCTCATGGATATTCTTGCCTGCATCCTCTTCTATATGAATTCTTGTTATTCCTATTTTTTTCATTTCACCATTTACTATAATCTCTATGAAACCATGTTCACATATCGGAAGTTCATATTGGCTTATCTGATAGCCCTTTGGCAGATCAGGATAAAAATAATTTTTTCTCGCAAATCTGCTGTAAGGAGAAATCCTGCAGTTCATTGCAAGGCCTGTCTTTATTACAAATTCAAGGGCTTTTTTATTTAAAACTGGAAGCACGCCCGGCATACCAATACATATTGGGCATGTCTGTGTGTTAGGCTCAGAGCCGAATTTTGTAGAACAACCACAGAATATCTTTGTCTCAGTTAACAGTTGTGCATGAACCTCAAGACCTATGACTGCTTCGTATTTCATAGATCTGGCCTCCTCTTATGCCACTCTGTGCTCTGTTCATAGGCATAAGCAACTTTCAAAATAGACTCTTCATCGAAATGCCTTCCGATCAGTTGTAGTCCAATCGGTAGATTATTTGATGTAAAGCCACAGGGGATTGAAATTCCTGGAACACCTGCAAGGTTTACAGATATGGTGAATATATCAGACAGATACATCTGTAAAGGGTCTGCTGTTTTTTCTCCGATCTTAAATGCAGCAGTCGGAGATGTTGGAGTAACAATGACATCAACCTCTTTGAATACCTCCTCGAAATCCCTTTTTATGAGAGTCCTTACTTGCTGTGCCTTCTTATAATATGCCTCATAATATCCCGATGAAAGGGCATATGTACCGAGCATGATTCTTCTTTTTACCTCTGGACCAAAACCTTGTGCCCTTGTATTCATATACATATCCATTAAATCCTTACCCCCTGCCCTGAAGCCATATTTCACCCCATCATACCGTGCAAGATTAGATGAAGCCTCTGAAGTTGCAAGGACATAATATGTTGCAACCGCATACCCTGTATGTGGCAGAGACACTTCAACAGGGATTGCACCGAGAGATTCGAGTTTTTTAATGGCCTTTTTTACTGATACCTCAACCTCTTTATCCATCCCTTCAATAAAATATTCCCTTGGGATTCCAATCCTAATCCCTTTTATATCTCTACCGAGGACTGCTGTAAAATCAGGCAGAGGCACAGAGGCTGATGTTGAATCAAGCGGGTCATGGCTTGAGATAATGTTCATCAATATTGCAGAATCTCTCACATTTTTTGTAATTGGCCCTATCTGGTCGAGGGATGATGCAAAAGCAACAAGGCCGAATCTCGAGACCCTTCCATAGGTTGGTTTAAGCCCAACGACTCCGCAGAGGGCTGCAGGCTGTCTGATAGATCCCCCTGTATCTGAGCCAATCGCTGCTATACATTCATCAGCAGCACTTGCTGCTGCAGAGCCACCGCTTGAACCTCCTGGAATCCTTTCTAAGTCCCACGGGTTTTTAGTCGTAAAAAATCCTGAGTTCTCTGTTGATGAACCCATTGCAAACTCATCCATATTTGTCTTTCCAATAAGTACATAACCCTGCTCGATGAGTCTTGATGTAGCAGTACTTTCATACGGTGGTACAAAATTGTATAATATTTTTGATGAACATGTCGTGCGGATACCTTTTGTACAGAGGTTGTCCTTGATAGCAAGGGGAATTCCGAGTATGGATATAGTGCCTTGTATCTTTTCCAAAGTAATCCTTTTCTGCACCTCATCAGCCATCTTCATGGCTTCATCCCTTGTTATAGTAACAAATGCCTTAATCTTATCCTCAACAGCATCTATCCTCTGATAGACAGAATTGACCACGTCCCTGGCAGAGACCTCCTTTCTCTCAAGGAGATCCCTCACCTCTGTAATCGTAAGACGATAAAGTTCCAATATATCCTCCTGAGGAGATTTTTACCCCGCACCCAGAAAGCCCCTCCCTGTGGGCGGGGTGCGGGGTTTACATTATATTACAAATAACTATCAAAAAGTGTAATATTAAGATTATGAAGGTAGATGAAAGACCATACATAGAGATTTTTGCTGACGGTGCATGCAGCGGAAATCCTGGTGTTGGTGGTTATGGTGTAATATTAAGATCAGGAAGAAGGGAAAAAGAACTTTCTGGCTGTGATCCTATGACTACAAATAATCGTATGGAGCTCACTGCAGTAATAAGGGCGTTTGAAGCCCTGAAGAGACCGTGCAGGCTTAAAGTAGTTACTGATTCAAATTATGTTGTCCATGGCATGACAAAGTGGATTTTCGGATGGCTCAAAAATAACTGGCAGAATGCTAAAAAACAGGATGTCCTCAATAGAGACCTCTGGGAGAAGCTCCTTAATCTCTCCAGGTCTCACGACATCGAATGGAAATGGATAAGAGGACATGATGGTTACGCCGAGAATGAGAGATGTGATAAACTCGCAAGGCTTGCAATCAAGAGATGTAAAAAGAAGATGT
>JACRGU010000156.1 GCA_016212245.1 Nitrospirota bacterium | reverse complement strand
GCCGTTGAATGGCGGAAGGGCAGAGATAGATATGCAGCCTATCAGAAAGAGTGCAGCAGTCCACGGCATTTTGTGAATGAGTCCGCCCATTTCTTCCATATTTCTTTCATGCGTGGCGTGAAGCACGGCACCTGCGCCCATGAATAAAAGCCCCTTAAACATTGCATGATTGAGGGTATGATAGAGTCCTGCTGTAAGTGCGAGGGCAGCGAGCACAGGTATATGAAAGGATGTAAAGGTCATGGCAAGTCCAATGCCTATTAGAATTATGCCTATATTCTCTACAGAGTGATAGGCGAGGAGCCTCTTTAAATCGTGCTGCATGAGTGCATAGAGGACACCCCCTACTGCGGATATAAGCCCGAATATCAGCACAACTGCGCCCCACCACCATGGAAAGTCCCCGATGAGGTCGAAGGTTACACGGACTATCCCGTAAATTGCAGTCTTTAACAGAACACCGCTCATCAGGGCAGATACATTGGAAGGTGCAACAGGGTGTGCCTCGGGGAGCCAGACATGGAGCGGGATAACACCTGCCTTTGCACCGAATCCCAGAAATGCCAGTAAGAAGGCGATTGTTGCCCATTTAAGAGGAAATTCGGTCTGCCTCATCGCATCGAAAGTATAGCCTCCGAAGTTCTCGAAGCCTGTAGCAAGACCTGCCATTACGCCAAAAGACAGGAGTATTGCAATTGCTCCTATGTGGGCGATTACCAGATATAAGAAGGCAGCCCTCCTGTTCTCTATGCGCTCATCCTCAAACATCACCAGAAAGTAAGAGGATGCAGCCATAAATTCCCATGAGATTAAAAAAATAAATGCGTCATCCGATAAAACGACTAAAAACATACCTGCTATAAAGAGACAATAAAATATTACGAGGTGCGTTACCGACCGCTTTCCTATATAACCTTTACAATAACCCGTTGAATAGATGGATACAAATAAACTGAGCAGTCCGATAACCACAAGAAAAAATCCTGACAACGGATCGAGTCTTAGGTGAAAGGGCAAGTCAGGAAGACCGATGGAAAGGGTAACCGGTTCTGTCATGCCGGCTGCAACCGACCATATTCCTGCTATAACTGCGATTGATGAAGATACTGACATTAGAGGAAAGGATACATAGAGCAGCAGCTTCTGGTATCTGGCAAAGAGAGGCACCAAAGTTAGTGTTAATGCAATGATAAGTATTGAGAAATATGTCAGTGTAAAGGGTGTAACTGTCATTTTCTCAGCGATCCTTTCACATCTTTTAGGGAGAGAGATTTTCTTGCAATCTCATTGGCATCTATTAACAACTGGATATTTTCCTTTGTCCTTTTATACAGATTCTCCCTTATATAATAGAGTATGAGCTTGCCCATAATTGTATTTGCCTCATGGATGGAATTAATCTCTTCTTTTTTAACATTTCCTGACATAATATCCCTTGCCTCCTTCAGTATATCTTCTTCGGAATAGAGGTCAATAGGCTTATAAAAAGATTTCATCATTATACAATCCCTTCCTATAATCTGCCACTTTTTGGCTTTTGAGCCTCTGGCGGGAGTATCCGACTTTATATACTCAACTTAAAAATTGAATTTTGAAATTTCCTTCTTTACCCTCTTAAAGAAAGAAAGTGGTATATCAGAGATTAAATCAATTTCAAAACTATCTTCTTTTATTTCAGGGGGAGCAATTTCATAGGTAATGCCATTCAAGATAAATCCCCTCTCCTTTACAGGTGTATATCTTTTTCTCATCCCCAAGATTACCCTATCTACTGCCGATGAGGCATAGTGCAAAAATATCTCTCTTGCAATATTTGACATCTAAGTATTAAGATTTTCCCTTTTCTCCCGCA
This sequence comes from Nitrospirota bacterium, assembly GCA_016212245.1. GTDB lineage: Bacteria > Nitrospirota > Thermodesulfovibrionia > Thermodesulfovibrionales > SM23-35 > JACRGU01. The sequence goes on along the minus strand of JACRGU010000156.1, from coordinate 794 downwards.
TCTTTTACAGATAAAACATACATATTCTTAATATCCCTTAACTTATCCAGAAAACGGATAAATTGTAATCTGCTATCGGTTCTTATAGAAATCTCCTTTATATGATATTTCCCCTTGATGTCTATCTCCTTTATATCAGTTATAGCTCCCCTCCCTTTTAAAATATTCCTTATCTTATTGACATAAGATGTATTACCTTCAATTATTACTGTTACCTTTGCATCTATCACATTTTTTTATTCTTAAGCAGGTATAACTAAAATAATCATTGCCTCCTTCTTGCCCATATTTTCCCAGTTGTGGGGCTTTGTGGAATTGAAATATACACTGTCCCCTTCTTCCAGAACATATTCATTCTGTTCCAGCGTAAATTTAACCTTCCCCTGTATAATAATTCCAAATTCCTCTCCGTGACGGGATGAATAGGGGTGTTCGCCTGCCTCTCCTCCGACCTCCAGAGTCAACATAAAGGGCTCGATCTTTTTCTTGCTTATCTCATGTGCCAGGGGTTGTATGATTGCCTTAGAGCCTTTACTGTATATCCGCCTCCTCTCGTTCTTTCTCATCACAATACTGTCTGTCTTTCTGGTATCGTCAAAGAAATATGTAATGTGGACATTAAGGACATTGGCAATATTTTCAAGGGATGCAATGGACGGGGATACCTGCCCAAGCTCCAGCTGGGATAGAAAGCTTGCAGATAATCCTACCTTATCCCCCAGCTCTCTCAGGGATAGTTTCTGGTCCTCCCTCAGCGACTTCAATTTTCCCCCTATGGTAATCATTAAAAATAT
>JACRGU010000002.1 GCA_016212245.1 Nitrospirota bacterium | reverse complement strand
TTTACAGCAACAGCACCTTCATTAATTACACTGAGTTTTTCATCCATCGGAAGGACATAATCGGCCCTGATAATACAGTCAGCCTTATTCATTTTTATTATCCTTTCTATCTATCATTATTTTCTCATCAGTCTGAATGCTGATAGGATTCCAAGGGTTACGGATGAGGCTGCTGCAACTACTGAGAGCACCCTTTCATTTACCATCTCAAAGAAGAGCGCTGCTGCTGCAGCAGTCACAGTGAGAATAACCATCATCATCATCTTCGATAGGGATGTGAATTGATCTGTAATCTTTTCCATGTCAGAAGGGGAAAGCCTGACCATCATATCACCCTTGTTTGCCTTATTTAAAAATTCATCCATCAAGGATGGTATCCTCCAGAGCCTCATGCCTGTACCTTTTAACTCCCTTAACATTAAGTCAACTTGCTCTCTTCTTCCACCTTTCAAAAACTCCTTTATAAAGGGGTTGCCTATCTCGATGATATTGACCTCGGGATTCAGCCTGAAGGAGATGCCATTCAAAATCCCTATTGTCCTGCCAAGGAGTATGAAGTTGTTTGGTATCTGTATGAAGTCAAGAACCATTATGACATTCTCGATCTCCTTCTCGATATCATCAATCGTGAGCCTTTTAAGTTCTACAGGTGATATATCCCTGTATTTATCCATCAAGGATTGTGCAACATCAATGATAGCCCTGTAGTCCGCACCTTCAAGTATAAAGCCCATCCTTCTCATCGAGTCAACAACATCTTCTGGATTCCTTTCTACAATAGCATTTGCAAATCTTCGCAGTTCTCTTTTTATCCTCTCAGGGATCGCCTGAACCATACCGAAATCAACAAATACAAGTTTAGGACCATCCTGCACAAAGATATTGCCTGGATGAGGATCTCCATGAAAAAAACCGTGCAGGTATATCATCCTCGAGTATACCTCTGAAAGCAGTGTAGCCACATCTGCAGAGTTTATGCCCTCTGCCTTTATAGCTTCGTATTCAGTAATCTTGATGCCCTCAACAAACTCGAGTGTTAATACATGTCTTGTGGTGTATTCCCAGTAAACAGCAGGAAAAATGACCCTCTCATCACCTTTAAAGTTTTGACCGAACCTCTCAGCATTCTTCCCTTCCTCCAGATAGTCAAGCTCACCCCTGATAATCCTCGAAAATTCCCCATGTAACATGTCGAAATCAATCCGACCATACCGGCCTCTGAATAACCTTATAACTACCTTAAACATCCGTATATCTGTCTCAATTATCCTCTCGATATCAGGATACTGTATCTTTACTGCAACCCTGCGAGCATCCTTTAGCACAGCCTCATGTACCTGGCCTAAGGATGCTGCTGCTATCGGCTCTATATTGAACTCGAGGAAGATATCCTCAGGAGGGGCACCGAGCTCATCTATTATCCTTTTTCTGATCTCATTGTAGTCATGGGGTGGTATACTATCCTGAAGGAGTGAGAGCTCTGAGGTGTATTCATCAGGTAGAAAGTCTATCCTTGAACTCAAGAACTGGCCTACCTTTATCATGACTCCCTTCATCTCAATGGCTTTTTCTCTGATAAGAACAGCATTTCTCCTGTGGAGGGCTTTAAGCCCCTGCTCTTTTTTATCTCTGGTCATGAATACACTCAGGAGATTGAAGAGTTTGTAGGAAACAATGATTCTCAGGGCAATCAAAAGCCCTTTTAAAAATCTCTTCTTATAATGAATGCCATTCATACCTTTAGCCCAATCTCTGTAGCACCTCGCAATGCAGCCCAAACAACATTATAACACCTAATCTGAGCGATTTTTACTAAAACCGCCTAACTTTCCCCTCCCCTTGTGGGAGGGGATAAAGGGGAGGGGTAACCTTTTGGATGATTTTCACCCTCACCCTAACTCTCTCCCATCAAGGGAGAGGGACAAGAATCACGCAATTTAGGTAACAGATAAGGATAGATGCTTATCTATCCCTGCGATTTATTTATTTCAGGATATGCTAAAATAATTTAATGAATCCTGAAAGTATGTTAAAGGGGCGGATGGCCGAAACATTAGTAGAGGAATTACTGCGGCAATCTGGAAATATTGTTTATAGATTTGGCTATGAAGCTATTATTCAAAATTTAACTCAGCTTGAGGAAAGTTTTGATCGTTATAGTGAAGTAGGCGAGAGGCTTAGAGCAATACCTGATTTTATTGTGATCGATAAAAAGGGAAAGCCAGTTTTTGTAGAGGTAAAATTTCGATGGAGGCCAGAATTACATGAAAGGGATTATAAACTACTTGGAAAAATAGATAATTTTTGGAAAGCAAAGATAATTTTTGTAAATTGTTGGGAACAACCTTATTTTAGGGTTTCTGAACCACCGTATTTGGATAAAAACAAAAAGTTAATCTTAAAGCCATTACTTCAAGAAAAAGAGTGGGAAATTGATAAGGAGTTGTATGATATTTACGAAGAATTAGTTCATAGATATTTAACTCCAACCTTAGTTCCACCAAAAAATAAAAACTAACCTATTATGAAGTAAAAGAGGCAGACAGCTTAAAAGAATCTGGAGATGTTTATGGATAATGGGTTAGGAGAGATCAAACCTTCAAGAAGCATTTATTTATTATTTTAAGAATGCCTGCAACGACAGATAACAGACTTGAGGTTAGTCATTAAAGGCCTTGCCTTCCCAGAAAAGAGAAATTCTATCTATATGTTATAATTTTAAAAATATAATGGGAGGGAAGTATGGGCAAGACGATAACAATTAATGAAGAAAGAGTTTTATCGGATTTTGAAAAGCTTTCAAAAAAACGTAAAAAAGAGGTGGCTGACTTTATCGCTTATCTTAAGGTGAAAGAAGAACTTGAGGCTACAAAAGAGATTCTCAGAGATAAAGATTTTCTTCAAAGCATTATGAAAGGTGATGAAGACTTCAGAGCAGGCCGCTTTAAAAAGTGGTCTGAGGTTAGAGAAAATGTATGAAGTCTTTATCTCCCATGAAGCAGAAAAATATTACAAAAAGCAGGATAAAGATACTAAGCGAAGACTAAATAAGTGCATTGATAACCTTAGAAGCGAACCACTTTTCGGCCCGCATATTAAAAGGCTATATGGAGAGCTCGAAGGTAAATACCGGTATGAAGTTGGCGGGCTCAGAATTGTTTATGAAGTCAACACCAAAGATAAAACTGCTGAGATAAAAGCAATAAGAGGTAGAGGAGATGTATATAAGTAGTAGTTTATTCGCCTGCTGAGGAGGTTTTGGTATTTCTTCAATAATCATTGATGGTTACAATTTAATCGGTATCTATCATAAGGATCTCGAAAGGCAGAGGAATATGCTGATTGACTCCCTGATCGAATACAGAAAGAAAAAAGGTCATGATATAACCGTTGTCTTCGATGGGTGGAAGACAGGAGAAACTAATGAGAGCCATTCTATAGTTGGTAGAATAAGGGTCATCTATTCGAGGCTCGGCGAGAAGGCTGATTCTGTTATCAAGCGGATAATCTCCTCTGAGAGGCGGGAATGGATTGTGGTGACTTCAGACAGGGACATAACATCACATGCATGGGCATCAGGTTCTATCCCTATATCAACAGGAGATTTCCTGAAGGCCATTGAAAGAAGGTATCCATCTGATTTTAACGAAGAATATGATGATGACGACAATAAGTGCATTGACCCTCAAAGAAAAGGTAACCCGAGAAAGCTTTCTAAAAAAGAAAAGGCCATCAAGAGGACCTTAAGCAAGCTTTAATGAGGAGGATAATACTTAAACAAAGACCTGCAGATGCGGTAACAATTCTTTTCCTCTTATTCCTCTCTGTACTTACTATAATATTTTACGAGGATGTGCCGAGGGCTCCTTTCTTAATAAGTCTTTATTCAATCCTTATTATTTCTCAGGTTATTATCATCAGGTTTAAAGACAGGGGTAGGTTTATTGGTCTTCTTTATGACCTGATCTTTCCGATTATCTGTGTAATAGTGATCTTCGACAGCCTCGAATGGCTTGTACATTATGTCAATCCAGAGGACATAGACCTGATACTCATCAGGCTTGATTATGTGATTTTTGGTAATCATCCTACGGTCATGCTCGAGAGGATTATGAACCCTCTTTTGACTGATATACTCCAGCTTGCATATACGAGTTATTACTTTCTGCCTGTAACCCTCGGGATTGTACTCTTACGGAACAATCAAAGGGAGGAATTTGACAGGTCATTGTTTCTGATTTTATTCTGTTTCTACCTCTCATATTTAGGTTATATACTCATGCCTGCGCTCGGGCCAAGATTCACAATAAGCCATCTTCAGACCACTGAACTCAAGGGCCTTCTTATTGCAGAGCCAATTCAGAGGCTCTTGAACAGACTCGAGGGCATAAAAAGAGATGCATTCCCGAGTGCACATACTGCTATAGCCTTAATTGTGCTTTATCTTGCTTACAGGTTTAAGAGAAGACTCTTATGGGTATTCCTGCCCGTTGTAGTAGCCCTTATATTATCTACTGTTTACTGCCGGTATCATTATGTCGTGGATATCATAGCTGGTTTTGGACTTACATTTTTAACCATCTTCCTCGGAGAAAGGTATTATGGGTGGTGGTTAAAGAGGGGACAATACAGATTCCTCACCCGGGGGCTCTCACTCCCATCAAAGGGGGAAGGGAAGTAATGTAGATGCGTGAGTTGGGTTGGGCTTAGATTCTGGCTATCTGTTGATTACCCTGAGCGCCTTCTTATCATCCGCTGTTCTGAAGACACAGGTTGAAGATTTGCCTGTCCCAGTAGTTCCATACATGTAGTTGATATCAATACCTGCATCAGCAATCTTTTTTGCAACCTTCTGCAGCTCCCCTACCCTATTGGGCATCTCCACAGCAATAACATCTTCTTCCTTGATCTCAACTCCCAGCGAACCGAGTACCTTCTTTGCCTTTGCATTGCTCTCAGTGGTGAGCATAAAGTATGCCCTGTCTTCCATCTCGTATGCACATATCGCATTGATATTCACCTTTGCGCCTGCGATTGCTGTGCTGACCTCTGAAAGCAACCCGACCCTGTTAGGCATTGTGAAACTGAGTTGTTTTATCCTCTTTGCCTTTGCCATCGTATACCTCCCCTTAAAGTTTTTTTAATTGTATTTTATAACATGTATATAGAAAGTCAAGAGTTTTATTATTCTCCCTCCGGAATCTCCATATGCCTTATTATCTTACCTTCAACCATATAAATGACCATCTCAGCGATATTCGTTGCATGGTCTGCAATGCGTTCAAGGTATTTTGCAATGTATGTCAACTTTACAGCCCTGGATGTTGTATGGGGATCCTGGATCATATAAAAGAGAAGCTCGTTAAAGACCTGGACAGTTAGATTGTCCACCCCATCATCCCGTTTTATAACCTCATATGGCAGTTTTGTGCATCCCCTCACAAATGCATCGAGGGAATCCCTAACCATCCCCTGTGCAATCTCGGCCATTCGCGGTATATCTATATAAGGTTTTAATTGAGGTTCTTCATTAAGTTCAATTGCCCTTTCGCATATGTCTTCTGCAAGGTCACCCATGCGCTCCAGGTCTGTAATTATCTTCATTGTTGTCGTTATGAATCTAAGGTCTCCGGCCTTTGGCTGCCTGAGGGCGATTAATCGTATGCACTCCTCATCTGTCTCGACCTCGAGTGCATTAATCTGGTGGTCTTTTTTAATGACCTCTCTCGCAAGGCTGCTGTCCCTCTCAACAAGCGACCTCACAGAATCCCGTATTGCATTCTCAACTATTGAACCAAGCTTCAAAACCCTTTCTTTTAATGCTTTCAACTCATCATCAAATACACCCATTATTTCTCCCTTCCGCCCTGTCTTTAATTCACAACTTTCAACTTTAAACTTTTAAACTTTAAACTGTTTTATCCAAACCTCCCTGTTACATATTCCTCTGTTAGCCTATTGGCAGGGTTTGTGAATATCTTATTCGTCCTGTCAAACTCTATAAGCTCTCCTAAGAGAAAAAATCCTGTATATCCCGATACCCTTGCTGCCTGCTGCATATTGTGTGTTACTATGACAATAGTATAATCCTTTTTTAATCCCTGCATCAGCTCCTCTATCTTTGCTGTCGAGATTGGGTCAAGTGCAGATGTTGGTTCATCAAAGAGGATGACATCAGGCTCAACAGCTAATGTCCTTGCTATGCATAGCCTTTGCTGCTGTCCACTTGAAAGACGTGCACCTGATTGGTGAAGTTTATCTTTCACCTCATCCCAGAGTGCAGCAAGTCTTAAAAACTTCTCTACTACCTCATCAAGTTCAGATTTCTTTTTTCTACCCTCAAGAATAAGGCCTGCAACTACATTCTCATATACTGTCATGGCTGGAAATGGATTCGGCTTCTGAAAGACCATTCCTATCCTTCTCCTGATAAGCACAGGGTCAACATCAGGGTCATAGATATCCTTGCCGTCAAAGATTACCCTTCCCTCACACCTTGCACCGATTATCTCTTCATGAAGTCTGTTAAGACATCTTACAAATGTGGACTTGCCGCATCCAGATGGACCTATAATGGCAGTGACTTCATTCTGCTTGACGGACATGTTTATATTTTTAAGTGCTTGATTTCTGCCAAACCACGCATTAAGCCCCTCGATAATAAATTTTGCCTTATCTCCGAACTCCGAACTCCTGACCCTGAACTCTTTATTTATCTCTTGCATAGATCCTTGCTACTATATTTGTGATAAGGACAATACCCATAAGCACGAGGGCTGATGCCCATGCCTTCTGGTGCCAATCTTCATAGGGTGAGATCGCATATACATATAATTGAACAGGAAGGCTTGCTACAGGTTGATCCGGTCTCCATGTCATATAAGAATTGCCAAAGGCAGTAAATAGAAGCGGTGCTGCCTCTCCACCAACCCTTGCAATAGCGAGCATAATGCCTGTGATAATACCTGATTTTGCTGTACTTAAGACTACCCTTATAATGGTTTTCCACCTCGGTATCCCGAGGGCAAGGGATGCCTCTCTGAGGGTTTCAGGAACCATCTTAAGGAGTTCTTCTGTGGATTTTGTTATTATCGGGAGCATTAAAAGGGAGAGTGCAAATGCACCTGCGAGTGCTGAAAATCTCCCCATGGGTATAACAATAACAGAGTAAGCAAATATCCCTGTAACGATGGCTGGCACACCTGTAAGTGTTTCGGATACAAACCTGACAGCTGAGGCAAAAGGACCTCTGCCAAACTCTGAGAGATAAACACCTATGAGAATTCCAGCAGGTATAGAGAAAAGACTTGCAAGGCCAATAAGATAAAAGCTACCTATCAGGGCATTTACCATCCCTCCACCAGGAACTCCAACAGGTGTTGGCAGTTTTGTAAAGAAGTCAATATTAAGCCCTCCAGCCCCTTTATAAATGACATAGCCGAGTATAAGAAAAAGTACCACTATACCGATAAATGCAGACATGACAGATAAAAAAAACATTATCTTCTCTGTTATTTTACGTCTTGTATATCTATTCATTCTATCCCCTGACCTCTTCAAACCTCTTCATCCTCCACAACAGAAACCTTGCAACAGCATTAAGGATAAAGGTTATAACAAAGAGTATAAGTCCAATCTCAATCAATGAAGATATATAAAGCTCATATGTAGCCTCTGTAAATTCATTGGCAATCACACTTGCAATAGTATAAGCAGGGTCAAATAGGGAAAGGGATATATTAGGGGTGTTACCAATAACCATTGTAACAGCCATTGTCTCACCGAGTGCCCTTCCATAGCCAAGAATAATAGCCCCCACTATACCACTTCTTCCATAAGGTAACATTACCTTCCATATAGCCTCCCATCTTGTCATACCAATGGAAAGGGCAGCCTCTTTCTGATGCGCAGGCACAGCCGAAAGCACCTCTCTCGAGATAGACGAGATTGTCGGGATTATCATGATTGCAATGATAACTCCGCCTGTAAGCATACCAACACCAAGTGGATAACCCTTAAAAAATGGCAAAAAACCAAGGTATTTACCCAAAAGAGGTTCTACCCATTGCTGCATAACAGGGGCAAGGACAAAAAGACCCCAGAGTCCATAGATAACGCTCGGGATGGCTGCTAAAAGCTCTATGATAAAAGATACCGGCTTTCTCATCCATATTGGTGCAAGTTCACTAAGGAAGACAGCAATGCCAATACTTATGGGAAGGGCGATGATAAGTGCTAATGTTGCTGAGACGAATGTCCCCCATACGAATGGTAGCGCACCAAAGAGCCTCTGAACAGGGTCCCATTCCCTTGAGAATAAAAACTTAAGACCGAATGCATCGAATGATAATCTCGACGAAATAATCAGCTTAAGGAGAATGCCAATACCTAATAAAAGGAGAATAAATGCGAGAAAGGCTGTAAGCCATTTGAATGCTGTGTCTTTGTTGAGTTTTACATTTTTCATTTGGAAATACCTCTTATGAAGATGCTGCATCTGTCTTTCAGCAGGATTAAACTACCTTTATCAAAATTTATAACCTATAACAGTAGATTATGTCATCAAATAACTCAAATGTCGGGCTTCCGCTTCGACTTCAGCCCTATCAAGTAGACCCGTGAATCCTGCCTGCAATCCAGACGCAGCATCCTTCTTATTTTCATTCTTCTTTGCACCGATTTATCGGCATGACTGTTTAAATTTTAAATTTTCTTTAGTGTTGTCAGCACCTTTGTCTTTAACCCTTCTGGCAATGGTACATAATGTAGCTCCTCTGCATCTCTGTCGCCATCTTTATATGCCCACTCAATAAATTTCAGGATTGTAGATAACTTATTCCTCTCCATTTTTTTCCTTAGAATGATATATGTAAAGCCTGCTATTGGATATGAATCCTTGCCTTTTGAATATGTGAATTTCACATAAAAATCAGGTGGGATATCAGCATTGGCTGCAGCTGCCTGAGTGGTCTTTATAGTTGGGTAGACATAATTTCCATCCTTATTGCGAAGGATTGCATAGGTCATCTTTGTCTGGAGTGCATAGGCGAGCTCAACATAACCAATAGCGCCCCTCGTCTGTCTCACAAGGCCAGCAACACCTTCATTGCCCTTACCTCCAATGCCAGCAGGCCATCTAACAGATGTTCCTGAGCCAACCCTTGGTTTCCATTCCGGGCTCACATCACTTAGAAACCATGTGAAGATATTGGTTGTCCCGCTTCCATCTGAGCGGTGAACAACTATAATGGGCAGGTCTGGAATCCTTAAATCTGGATTAATTTCTTTTATCCTGCTGTCATTCCATTTTTTAATCTTTCCAAGATAGATATCAGCAACCATCTCAGGGGTTAATTTTAAGCTTGCTGGAATTTGTGGCAGATTATAAGTAATTGCCACTGCCCCTGCTACTGTTGGAAACTGGATCAGACCATATTTATCGAGCTCTTCCTTTGGCAGCGGTGCATCACTTGCGCCAAAATCAA
>JACRGU010000151.1 GCA_016212245.1 Nitrospirota bacterium | reverse complement strand
TTAGGGTGTGCCTTTCCTGCATATATAATCTGGAGTTTTCCTGTGCCTATCCTTTCAAGCCTTTCTATATTGCTAAATAGGAGGTCTGCCCTTTTATATGCGGTCGCCCTTCTTGCAAATCCTATTGTAAGAATATCAGGGTTCATCTCAACACCTGTAGTTTCTCTGACATAATCTAAAAGAATCCTTTTTGCCTCTATATGTGCATTCCATATCTCTTCGTCAGGGATACGGCCAACCCTCACAAATAATTCAGGTTCATTGGCCCAGCCAGGAAGGTATTTATCATACAGCCTTTTAAAACTATCGTATGTCCATGTATATGAATGTACGCCGTTTGTGATAGCACTGATTTCATATCCGGGGAACATGTTTCGTGAGACCTCACTGTGTTTTTTTGCAACTCCATTAACGAATTCGCTCAGGTTAAGTGCAAGCATGGTCATATTGAGGTAATCACTGCCTGCAAGCCCCCTTAAAACATTGAGGGGTATCGGTTCCCCCATAATCCTGCTGACAAGTTCATAAGGGAACTTATCATGGCCTGCCTCAACAGGCGTATGTGTTGTGAATACGCAGAGGTCTTTTACCCTGTCTATATCCCAGACGAGTTTTTCATCCCAGACATCTTCTATAGGCCGTTTATATCTATTGAGAAGCTCAATAGTAAGCAGGCTCGAATGGCCCTCATTCATATGATATTTCTTTATCTCAAAGCCGAGCTCATGTAGCATCCTCATACCACCAATGCCGAGGACTATCTCCTGCTTCAGTCTGTATGCCTGGTCACCACCATAGAGATAAGAGGTAATCTCTCTGTCCTCCGGTGTATTCCCTTCTACATCTGTATCGAGGAAGAAGACCGGTACAATACCACCTGTGAGACTTTTTACATTATATTGCCATGCCTGCACGACGATATCTCTTCCCTCAATCTGGATGGTAATCTTTGCAGGAAGTAATGTCATATACATAGATAGGTCACAGGAGACAGGGTGTTCTGTCTGCCTTCCCTTCTCATCCAGCTCCTGTCTGAAATATCCTCTTTTGCTGATAAGTGTGACAGCAACCATTGGAAGTTTAAGGTCAGCACCCGATCTAATAGTATCTCCAGCAAGCACACCGAGGCCACCACTGTATGTGGGTATATCATTCTGTATACCTATCTCCATAGAAAAGTATGCTATTTTGGGTTCTTTTGTGAGCTCAAGAAGTTGATTACACGTTCGATTCATGACTATATATTCTAAGCTATTAGCATCATGATGAACAACAGGCCGAGATGATTTCGTTTAATCAATTCATTGAAATCAAAAATATGTAAGAAATCCTTTGATAGCCCTGGTTTAATCTTTGAATTTGCCCTCACCTTATAAAAAATATACTTGATTCCATATCTTTTTGCTGTTCTTAAAACCTCCTCTGTGTCATCAATAAAAAGTGTTTTTTCTTTATCAAAACCGAGTCTTCTTTCTGCCTCTCTCCAGAACTCAATGCTTTCCTTTGGATAACCAGCATCAAATGAAGAAAGTACAGAATCAAAATACCTTCCTATATGGGTCTTTTTGAGTTTTAAGTCAATAGCCTTATAATGGGCATTTGTGACGAGGAAGACTTTTTTCCTGCGTTTCTTGAGCATCTTGAGAAAATCCTCTACATGCGGATGAACCTCTATGAGATGTTTAATCTGTTCTTTCAGGGCAGGAATATCAAGATCAAGCTCTCTCGACCAGAAGTCAAGGTCTGTCCAGTTCAGGGTGCCCTCGTGAACCCTGTATTTATCCAGGAGATCCTCCTTTGCCTTCCCGAATGTAATATTATGTTTCTCAGCATACTTTTCGGGTACAAGGTGCTCCCAGAAGTAGTCATCAAAATATCTGTCAAGGAGTGTGCCATCCATGTCGAGGAGTACAAATTTTATGTCCTTTATAGCAGGTATCAGGGGATAAATAGACATGGTCTCAGAGTTTTCCCTTGGTTGATGGAATACCCTTAACCCTTGAATCAATGGATATTGCCTCTCTGAGTGCCCTTCCGAGGGCCTTAAATATTGCCTCTATTATGTGATGTGTATTTCTGCCATATGGGACACCAACATGGAGGGTCATGCCAGCATTGCTGACGAATGCCTGAAGAAAATCTTCGATAAGATCCGGGTCAAAGTAGCCCTCAGATTTCTTCCCTTTAAACGGGAGCAATCCTACCCTATAGACAAGATAAGGCCGTCCACTAATATCAAGACTTACTGAAGCAATGGCCTCATCCATTGGCACAGATGCCTGACCATAACGGGGAATCCCCTTCGTATCTCCGAGGGCCTGTTTAACAGCCTTACCGAGGACTATACCTATGTCCTCAACAGTGTGGTGATAATCTATATCAATATCACCTTTGGCTTTCAGCTTAATATCAAAAAGCCCGTGTTTACACATCAAAGAGAGCATATGGTCAAGGAATGATATGGAAGTATCTATGGAATATTCTCCCTTACCATCAAGATTAATAAGAAGCTTTATATCCGTCTCCTTTGTCTTCCTCTCTAACTTAGCTGTTCTCATCTGTTGCCTCCCTGTTGCTCATTTTTGAACCTGAATCCTGCTTCATTACCTAAGATAACACAAATTTCAAAATACTACTAAATATATGGTTTTCTGGTATAATAAGTCCCTCTTGATGGCTTTTCCCGATAATCTACTTTTTAATTAATTTAGTAATCCGAGGAGGCAGGTTGTGGAAGAGAATACAGTCAAAATTATAGGAAGAAAGACTGCATGGGAAGGGAGGTTTCTCAGGTGCATCCTTACCACATATATTGACTCATCAGGGGCAATAAGAGAGTGGGAATCATTTGAGAGGGTTAACTGTAAAGGGATAGTTGCAGTTGTTCCTGTAACAGATACCAAAGAGGTGCTCCTGATAAGGCAGTTCAGGCCAGCGGTGAATGGATGTGTCATCGAATTTCCAGCAGGTCTGAATGACAGAGAAGATACGCTCGAAGAAGCTGCAAAGAGGGAACTGCTTGAAGAGACGGGTTATTCTGCGAGAGAGATGATATTTCTTACAGAAGGGCCTATGTCATCAGGGGCTTCAGGAGAGATACTCACGGTGTTTCTTGCAAGGGGACTTGCCCTGAATCCCCTGAATCAAGTTCAGGGTCAGGGTCAAGGTATCGGTAGGAGAGATGAGACAGAAGATATCGAGGTTCTAAGAGTACCTTTAGAAAAGTTAGGTTCTAAGCTACTTGAACTGCAAGATGTAGGCAATTATATAGACCTGAAGATTTATGGACTCGTTGAGTTAGCAAAAAATGTGATTTAATGAAAATATTTATCAGCCTTTGATTTCCAATCTCTTTACAAACCTGATGTTGGATACAGCTTCGATTATCTCTTTCATCGAAATATCTTCTTTGGTTACTATTATGAATATGTATGTCTTCTCTTTCCTGGGGAATTCGATTTCATAATCCATCTTATTTATCTTAAATCCTCTATCTTCAAAAATTGATCTTATAGTTTTTTCATCTCCTGATTCATCTGTAACCAGCGTTATATATTTATAAATCGTCCGTGGGATTCTTGTTTCCACAACACGCAGGACCCATAAAGAGAAAAATGTAATTATAAATCCTGCAATCCCCGCAATATATTGTCCTGCTCCAATCGCAATGCCGATGGCGGCGACAATCCAGATGCATGCTGCGGTTGTAAGCCCCTGTATAGAAGCACCCATCTTTAATATTACTCCACCACCAAGAAAACCAACACCAGTCATGACTCCTGCAGCGATTCTTAAAGGGTCAACCCTTGCATATAAAAGGTTTATTGTGTAGTAACTCTCTGAAATTATCATTATCAGTACACATGCAACACAAACAAGGAGTTGTGTTCTGAGACCGGCCGGGCTTCCATGAGTCCGACGTTCAAACCCTATTATGCCGCCGAGTAAGGCGCCAAGAAGCAGTCTTATGATTATTTCGTAAGGAGTAATCATAGTAAAGATTATAACAAAAGATTAACTATGCTTTTTTACTTTGCCCTTATCCTCAAAAACCTTCTTTTCCCAACCTTAAATAAGTAACTCCCTCTCACCAGTTTTCCATCAGGGTCATTATATCTTTTACCATTAATCATAACCCCACCCTGCTTGATAAGCCTTATTGCCTCACCTGTGCTCGTTGTTAGCCCAGAAAGCTTCATAATCTTTGGTATCCACATCTCATCCCCTTCCCATTCGAGCTCAACTACAGGGA
>JACRGU010000154.1 GCA_016212245.1 Nitrospirota bacterium | reverse complement strand
CGCCCATAGGCCCACCCATCACAACAAGGGTATCAAATCCCTCTAAAGGGGGTGGTATCTCACCTAAACCGAGTTCTAAGATACTGAAAGGGATGTCCTCTTTTCTCAAGAAATCCTCAATAGTTCCTGGTCCCTCTGTGATTATGTTTTTAATTATTAAGACTGACATTTTAGGTCGGTATACGGTTACCGAGTGTCGATAACATACTTTAAACCAACAGAGGATTTTCTGTCAAGTGCATTTATACTGCCGACTCTCCCTGTTCTCCAGTACTTATCCTTATCACATCCTCCACATGATAGACGAATATCTTCCCATCGCCGACATTCCCCGTCTTTGCCCTCTCCATAATCGTGTATATGACATTATCCACCATGGAATCGGACAACACTATCTCTATCTTTATCTTTGGAAGGAATCTCACCTCATATTCTTTTCCTCTGTATACCTCCACATATCCCTTCTGCCTGCCGAATCCCTTCACCTCTGTAATTGTCATGCCCTGGATGCCGATTTCGTTGAGGGCATCCTTTACCTCGTCAAGTTTGAATGTCTTAATTATTGCCTCAATCTTTCTCATAAATACCTCCTTCATTTACGTATGTAGATTGTAAGCCTTCTCTCTGTGCTGGCTTTCATCAAGTCCTATGACCTCATCCTCAATATCAACTCTGATTTCAACGAGAGGTTTTATAACCATAAAAATCAGGAAGGTCACAGTAGCCACATACAATACTGTCACACCAACAGCTATGAGCTGGATCATAAGCTGTCCAGGGTTGCCATAAAGAAGCCCCTTACCCAACTCATTTATTGAAGGGTTAGCAAATATCCCTGTGAGGACTGCACCAAGTGTCCCTGCTACTCCGTGAATACCGAAGGCATCAAGGGTATCGTCGTAGCCTAATTTCGGTTTGAGTTTAGCAACAGCAAAGAATGGGATGATACCTCCCAAAACCCCTATTATGATTGCCCCTGTGACATTCACAAAGCCTGCTGCAGGTGTTATTGCAACAAGACCAGCAACAGCGCCAGAGGCGAGACCCAAAACAGTAGGCTTTTTTGAGTATATCCATTCTGTAAACATCCACGAAACCGCTGCCATCGCTGTGGCCGTGTTTGTGTTGATGAAGGCCGCCCCTGCAAGTCCACTTGCCGCCAGTGCAGAGCCAGCATTGAAGCCAAACCATCCGAACCATAGAAGCCCTGCACCCAAAACGGTGAGGGTGAGATTACTTGGTATAAGGGTCGTATCCCGCCTCTTGCCTAAGAC
This sequence comes from Nitrospirota bacterium, assembly GCA_016212245.1. GTDB lineage: Bacteria > Nitrospirota > Thermodesulfovibrionia > Thermodesulfovibrionales > SM23-35 > JACRGU01. The sequence continues at coordinate 10,861 of JACRGU010000154.1, read as the reverse complement.
CAATGCACCGACAAGCGATGCAATACCTGCATTGATATGAACAACCGTTCCTCCTGCAAAATCCAAAGCTCCAAGCTTTGCTAAAAATCCGCCACCCCACACCCAATGGACAATAGGAAGATAAGAAAAGGTCAGCCATAGAATTGAAAACAGTATCCATGCAGAAAACTTCATCCTCTCAATGTATGCACCACTCACAAGGGCAACGGTTATTGCGGCGAATGTCAGTTGATACACGATGAAGATATATTCAGGTATTGTCTTTGCCGCCTCAAAGATGCTGTTAACGCCTACGCCTGAAAGGAAAATCTTTGTCGGTTTCCCTATGATGCCCGATACATCCGTTCCGAAGGCGAAGGTGTAACCGTAGATCACCCACAATACACTCACAATGCAGAATGTCACAAAGGACATGGCAATGGTGTTGAGGCTGTCCTTGCGTTTTGAAAGGCCACCGTAAAAGAGTGCCAGCCCCGGGATTGTCATAAGCATGACAAGGGCAGTTGCAACAATCATCCATGCCGTATCCCCTGTGTCAATCTTCAGTGGAGCCTCAGATGCAGGCTGCATCTGCTCAAGTACTGCAGGCATGGTGGGTATCTGCTCTTCAGCAGACAGGATGCCTCCTATCCCTATAAAACTCAATAAAACTAACAGACTTGCCAATCGTTTCATCTCAAACCTCCGTTTTTATTGTAGTAGCCTGCTAAAAATCAATATCGAGCTGTATTGTTGCAGTTGGCTTATAACTGCTTTCGTTATATATGTCATAGCCGAATATGACGCTTACATTCGGTGCAAACTTCCATGCAACACCAGAACTCAATGCACCATAACCATTCTTTCCACCCTGATAATCTATGGCCGCCCAGAGCTTGTCAGATATCTCAGTTATCGTCCTGTCCCAGGAAAACAGAATCCCGTGATTATCCTTATTGCCATTGATGTCAAGAAGAACTTTGTCATTCCCGATGTAGTAGCCAGCAGAGAGTCTTCCAAATTTACCAACAGTTTTTGCAACAAGGCCATAGAGTATGTTAGGGAACTTTCCTCTGACAACATGCCCTATATATATCGAAAACCGTGCCAGAGGCTAACCTATTGATTTTTAAGGATATTAAGGTAAGGCTTATGCTACAAAATTGTAGCTATGATACATTTTTGTAGGAAAGGCTCTTTGATAGTTTTTCCATGCGGGTCTTTAAAGCTGGGTAAAACTGTTGAGTTGACAGCCTCTGTTCAATAAGGCTAAAATCTCTCCGTGAAGAAATTATTTATTTTAGTCCTTATCCTTATTTATCCAGCCACAGCGTTATCTCATCCAGGCAAAACAGATAGACGTGGAGGACATTAAGGGAGCATTATTGTTGATATTGAACCACAAGAAAAAAGATAGATAGGCTCTTCTAAAGGATGTATGCTAACAACTAAAGATGCAATTGAAAAGAGACGGAGCATAAGAAAGTTCAAGCCTGACCCTATTCCTGATGAATATATAACTGCCCTTCTTGATGCTGCCAGATTAGCACCCTCAGGCTCTAACGCCCAACCATGGCGTTTCAAGATTGTTAAAGACAGAGAAACAAAATTAAAACTGGCAAAAGCAGCATATAATCAATCATTTATTGCAGAGGCCCCTGTGGTATTCGTCTGTTGTGCAGATATAAAAGGCTATTTAAATGGCACTGTTTCAGGAATTCAAGACCTTGGGAAAATAGGAGCGATAGAAGACAGGATAGTAAAGATAATTCTCAAAAGGGTTGAGAAGATTAAAACTATGCACATAGAGGAACTTAGCCCAAGAATAGCTTTGAATGTTGCGATAGCTATAGAACATATTGTATTGAGGGCGTTAGACTTTGGCTTGGGGAGCTGCTGGGTCAGGTTAATTGATGAGCAGATGGTCAGGGATATCTTTGGCTGGGATGAGAATATTCATGTCGTTGCCTTATTGCCTATTGGGTATCCAGCCGAATCTCCTCCACAGAGGAAAAGGTTGAAACTTGAGGAGATATTAATTGACTGATATCCCATATTTTTTAATCTTATGCCCAATCTGCCTCGGCGTAAGACCGAGTATCCTTGCTGCCTTTGCCTGAACCCAGCCGTTCTTTTCAAGGGCGTCGAGAATCATTGATTTCTCTATCTCTTTGATCCCTGTTTTTAATGATTCTTTTTGCAGAATATTTTTTGGTGCTGGTAATTTCAGATTTATTGGAAGGTCTGAAGGCTTAATGGTGTTTCTGGTGGACATTACAACAAGCCGCTCTATTGTATTCTCAAGCTCTCTAATATTCCCAAGCCAGTTGTAATCTATCAATACCCTGATTGCCTCAGGTGATATGGATACATTCTTTTTATTTTCTTCGTTAAACCGTCTGATGAAATGTCCTATCAAAAGTGGAATATCTTCCCTCCTCTCTCTGAGTGGAGGCAGAAATATCGGCACAACATTCAGCCTATAGTATAAATCCTCTCTGAATTTACCCTTCGAAACGAGTTCCTCAAGATTTCTGCTCGTTGCTGCAATAAGCCTGACATCAACCTTTATTATCTTATCTCCACCAACACGCTCAAACTCCCTTTCCTGAAGCACGCGCAATATCTTCGGTTGAAGATTAATCGAAAGATCACCAATCTCATCAAGAAGTATTGTCCCTCCATTGGCAAGCTCAAACCTCCCCTTTCTTGTAGTAATGGCACCTGTAAATGCACCTTTCTCATGGCCGAAGAGCTCTGATTCAAGCAATCCCTCAGGTATTGAGGCGCAGTTAAATTTGACAAAGGGCCATTTTGCCCTCGGGCTCATATAGTGAATGGACTTTGCTATCAGCTCCTTTCCAGTTCCGCTTTCTCCATATAGAATGACTGTTGCCCTTGAATATGCCACACGATGAACAGCCTCGAATACCTCCTGCATCTTATCTGAACTGCCGATGATATTTGGAAGACTGTATCTGCCTCTAAGTTCGAGTTTCAGATTTTCTCTTTCCTGTTCTGATTCCCTGTAATGCCTCCAGAGGATTACATACTGAGCAATAATGGATGCTACTATCTCTAAGACCCTGATGTCTTCGTCAACAGTTATAGCACTATCTTTAAAAATCCTGTCAGCGCTCAGGACACCTATGGGCTCGCCTTTAAACTTAATCGGAACGCATAGAAATGAAATCCCATTCTTTTCAATCCTCGAACCTGTCTTATTAAGAAATAAGGGCTCTTCTCCAACATTGGGTATAACTACAGGGAAGCCCTTTTCTAAAACCCTTCCCACGATTCCCTCACCGATCCTGTATTTCCCTCTTTCTATCTGCTCTTTTGTTAGGCCATGGGCAGCAACGATTTTCAGCTCTCTGGTATTATAATCAACAAGAAAGACAGACCCTCTTTCCATCTCGAGGAAGTCTCCGAGGATGCGCATAGTACGGAAAAGATTCTTCTCAAGGTCAAATGAAGAGTTTAGGACCCTGCTTACCTCGAGGAATGCTGAAAGTATACGATTTTCCCTGACAAGGGATTGGGCCATAGGGATGTTCCTAACTTAATACGCGTAAAGCCTGCCGTAGGGCCTTGAGCTCTTTGGGTATAGCTTGACGAATCTCTCTTTTATTATCTCATTAAAATCGAGACTGAAATCATCACAGAACTCTTTGAGATATCTTTCGAGGGTATTTTTATCCCCATCGTCCAGTTCGGCAATACCAACCTCTACTCCACATCTGTATGGATTAACCTCATCCCTGATATACATTACTCCACCGTGCATGCCTGTGCCGAGATAATCGCCTACAATGGAATGAGTATTATTGTTGAGGCCGAGTAATATAAGGATTCCACCTGCCATATACTCACCGAGGAAATCACCGGCAGTACCACCGGCTATAATCACCGGTATCTGATTCTTATAGCCCTTCATGTGGATTCCTACCCTGTAGCCAACATTACCTTTGACAAAGAGCTTTCCACCTCTCATCCCGTAACCGAGGACATCGCCTGCATCACCGTGAATAACTATCTTGCCATCATTCATAGTGTTTCCAGCACCATCCTGTGCATTACCATTCACTATAATTGTCGGGCCATCCATAAAGGCAGCAAGGTCATTGCCAGGTGTCCCATTTATGATAATAGTGACATCCTTCCTTTCTATTCCCGCACCTATATACCGCTGGCCATTGACACTATCTATGATTACATCTTTTGCACCACTGGCTATAGCTTCTCTCACCATATCGTTTAATTGGCGATAATACATGTTCTTGGCATCTATCCTTATGGTCTCTTTAAGATTTTCTGATAGGGCTATAGTCTCCACCTTAACCTCCATCTTCTTTGCTCTTACTCACCTGCATGCTTGATTCCTAAGATTCTTAATTCTACCTCATTAAGCCCTATACCCCTCAGCCTCTCCCTGCTTCCCCTCAGACTCTCGATCGAATTCAGACCGAGGGCACCGAGTATCTCTTTGAGCTCGAGGCTCCAGCCTCTGAGAAGATTGTAGATGCGCTCTGCACCTACTTCAGGGTCTATCCTCCTTACAAGCTCTGGCCGCTGTGTCGTTATACCCCATGCACAGTTTCCTGTATAGCACTTCTGACAGAGTGAACATCCGAGCGCTACGAGTGCAGCAGTGCCTATTGCAACAGTATCAGCACCGAGTGCTATTGCCTTTGCAACATCACCACTGTTACGGATACCACCAGCAGCTATGATTGATACACTATTTCTTATTCCCTCCTGTCTCAGTCTCTCATCGACTGCTGCTAATGCTAACTCTATCGGTATTCCAATATGGTCTCTTATTATTGTTGGTGATGCACCTGTTCCGCCTCTGAACCCATCAATATATATCCAGTCAGCTCCTGCCCTGGCAATCCCAGAAGATATGGCAGCCACATTATGTACAGCAGCAATCTTTACTCCAACTGGTTTATAACCATTTGCCTCCTTTATCGCATATATAAGCTGTCTTAAATCCTCAATAGAATAAATGTCATGCTGAGGCGCTGGTGAAAGTGCATCCGTCCCCTGTGGTATCATCCTCGTCTTAGATACATCGAGATTTACCTTCTCCCCAGGAAGGTGTCCACCAATTCCAGGCTTTGCGCCCTGACCTATCTTTATTTCTGAGGCTACTGCGATCTTTAGATATTCACTGCTAACACCAAACCTTCCAGATGCAACCTGGACTATCGTGTTTGAACCGTAATGATAGAGGTCTTCATGTAATCCACCCTCTCCGGTGTTCCACAATGTGCCGAATTCCTTTGCAGCCATCGCGATTGATTTCTGAACATTCAGGCTGACTGCACCATAGCTCATTGCAGCAAAGATAATAGGTGTATTTATCTCTATCTGTGGTAAAAGCTCTGTAGCCAATTCGAGCTTCCCGTCTCTGTCCATCTTTACTGATACAGCATCAGGTTTCTTACCGAGGTAGGTCCTGAGCTCCATTGGCTCCCTCAAGGGATCTATTGACGGATTTGTTACCTGGCATGCATCAATAACAATATGGTCCCAGTAAATCCTGAATGGCTGGTCATTACCCATACCTGTGAGTAATACCCCCCCTGTCTCTGACTGCTTCCATATATCTTTTCTTGCCTTCATAGACCAGAGAGGATGTTCCCTGTACCCAATCGGGGTGTTCGATATTGTTATGGCATGCTCAGGGCAGAATACAGCGCACCTATTGCATCCAACACATTTCGAATCATCAGGTGTAACCCTATCCTGAAATGTATATGCATCAAAGCTGCAGTTCATAAGACAGCGTTTGCAGCGCCTGCATCTTTCATGTTCTATATAAACCCTAAAATCAGGTGGTATAAAAGTCTTCATACAGTCACACTCCTATCAAGCTCTACTATCACAGAATGGCCTGCCCTCGGTGACCAGACCTTATCGGGTTCAGGGCATATCTCCCTTATTGCAGCTTCCTCAGATGCCATATAAAAATTATCGCCTTTTGTAGCGACGACAAATGGTCTCAACTTTATCCTGTCATTCATGCCTACCATACCCCTCGTAAAGCCGAAGATAAAGGCAAATGGGCCATTTAGCATTGCACTTCCATAGACCATCCTGAGGGCAGTGAACGCCTCTTTTTCTTTATCATCAGACTTCTCTATATCCTTCCAGAAAGGGGGTGAAAGCACAGTGCTTGCGACATTCAAATTCAGTTTATGCCTTCTCACGAGGAGGTCTAAAAGATATGCAACAACCTCTGTGTCTGTCATAAGGGTAAGTTTATAACCAAACATTTCGAGGTATCTCTTATTTATCCCATAAGATGATATCTCGCCATTATGAATAATTGACCAGTCAAGGAGATTAAATGGATGTGCACCACCCCACCATCCTGGGGTATTGGTCGGAAACCTATTGTGCGCTAACCACAAATATCCCTGATATTCATCTATCATAAAGAATTCAGCGAGCTCCTCTGGAAACCCCACTCCTTTAAAAACACCCATGTTTTTACCACTCGAGAAGACAAATGCACCAGGAATCGTTGCATTAATACCCATCACAATCTTTACCATGTATTCATCATCAGCTATCTCAAAATCTCCCTCTTCTTCTTTCCTGCCTTTAACAAAATATCTCCAGAGCAGAGGTGGTTTATTAATATTCGGTACTGGCCTTGTTGGTATCCTCTCGCCCAATTCGACACTCAGGTGATGGTCAAGATAGTCTTCTGTAGAATTCTTTGCATCGTGACTGTCATACATAATGTGCAATGCATAATAGTCTCTATATCTTGGATATATCCCGTATGCTGCAAAACCACCTCCGAGGCCGTTGCCTCTATCATGCTGGCATGCAATAGAACACCTTATCGCCTCACCACTTATCCTCTGGCCTCTGATATTAATTATTCCAGAAAGACCACAGCCTGAGATATCCTTACCAAGCTGCCTTAATATTTCCGGATCCTTTGTCCTCCAGAGTAATTCCTGACTTCTCATTTTTCACTTCTCACTTTTAACTTCTAACTTCTTTATAAGTCTCTTCCATCCTTCTACCCCACTCTCAGGGGCATCTGGCAGTCCGAGCTTCTTCCTCTGTGCCTTTGAGGGTTCTCCTATCTTCCCTGTCTTCATGTAAGAATCCATTGTCTTTTTTACAAGCTGGGGCTCATATCCTTTCTCAATGGCCATGCGTTTGAGTTCTTTTATAGCCTTCTCCATACCAAATACCTGAGGACATAGCTCTACGCATGTATGACACTCGAGGCATCTCCATATATCAGGAGAGACAATGACATCATCGAGCGGCTCCTCAAGTATCCTTTTCATAAGTGCATGAAGGTCTATACCAAGATTAATGTTCACAGGGCAGTCATCCTTACATGCCTCGCATGCAACACACCTCTTTATCGTATCTATGCTTAAGCACGCAAGTGGGACTTTGTCCCCCTTGCGAAATCCCCCTTCAGAAACCTTCTTCAAAAATGAATCAGCAGATACCCTGCGAGATGAAAAGAAAAGTTCATCCTCTTCGTAACCCATTACAAGTAATAAGAGTTCTGAAAGTGTAATAATTGGGACACCAAGATTTTCTCCCTCTCTCATCATCGTTGCCTGTATAATGTCAAGCTGACTGAAGCACGAGGGGCATGATGTTGTAACAGCATCTGCATTCAGTCCCTTTAGCTCTTGTAATTTTGTACGGATGATATCCCTCGTCTCTTCAGGCCTTCCGATATTTGTAAGCCCTCCACCGCAGCAGAGCATCTTTGTCTTATAATGAATAGGTGTTGCACCTAAGATAAATATAATCTCATCATATTTTTCCGGCGTCATTGGATCATCGAAATTAAGCTCATTAGACGGCCTCACAAGATGGCATCCTGGATGGGCTGCTATCCTGAGACCTGTAAGCGGTCTTTCTATAAACTTCCTTATCTTCGAGATACCTACATTATCAACAAGTACCTCAAGTAAATGTTTTACAGCCACCCTTCCTGAATATGAAAGGCCCTCTTCAGCAAGCACCTCATTTACCTTTGAGGTAAGCCTCGGGTCTTTATGGAGCTCTGCCTTTACTGTCTTCAGCACGCTATAGCAACCATTGCATGGTGTAATAAGGGTATCTCCTTCTCTCTCGGCTACAGCAAGGTTTCTCGCAGCAGTGAATAGCCAGAGGTCTCCGCTGAGGCTTCCAACGAGTGCCTTCTCAGGACAACAGGTAAACCCTGCTGTATCCCTGTAATCAATACCAAGCCTCTCGAATACAAGCCTCGTTGCCTTCTCCATAAAGGAGAACCTTGCCTGTATCGTGCATCCCCAGAAGATAATGTATCGGCAATCGGTTACCATATGTCTATTTTAACTTCGGGTGAAGGACTTGTCAACCCCCTGAGATTCATCCTATAATTTCTCCTCTAATACCTATCTTTATCTTCCTTACTGGAATATTTTTCCTACTCTGTCTCACTGCCTCCTCGACTAATCTCACCAAACCCATACAGCATGGCACCTCCATATAGGTGACTGTCACGGATCTGATATTGTTTTCACTTAGTATGGTTGTCAGTTTTTCCAGATATAGATTGACATTGTCGAGCTTCGGGCAGCCAATCGCCAATGTGTAACCCTTAATAAAATCTGTGTGAAACCCACCGTATGCATAGGCGCAGCAGTCAGCAGTCACTAATAAATCTGCATCCTCATAATATGGTGCTTTAAGTGGTATAAGGGTTATCTGGACAGGCCAGTTCATGAGCTGAGGTTCTACCCCGTGTTTTTTCTGTGCCTCTTCCATTCTCCATACTGCTTCTCTGCCCTGTGTCTTTAAGAGATATTCTTTTGTTGCCTCTTCATCAAACGGTCTTGCCTCCCTTTCTTCTATGGTTAATGCTCCTGTCGGGCATTCCCCAATACAATCTCCAAAGCCATCACAGAAATATTCCTTAACAAGTTTTGCCTTACCATCAACTATCTGTAAGGCACCCTCTGAACAGGCACTTACACAATTGCCACAGCCATTACAGAGTTCCTCATTGATTGTGATTATCTTTCTTTTCATTTTTCTTGCCTCCTTTTCGTATGCTTTAGTTTGAGCATACATCAGATATGGAGGGTAGTCTTTGACTTAAGTCAAAAGGGATGGCGAAAGTATTTTTAACTTATCTGGATCGGGAATTATTATCTTATTATCTTTTTCGATAATAAGATTTCTCTGTTTCAGAAATGTTAGTGCCCTCGATAGCGTCTCGGGTATTGTTCCAAGCAGAGATGATAGCTCCTTTTTTGAATATTAAAGGTGACAGACAGTAGTACCATCTTTAATGATACTGTTTTCGAGTAAATAGCTTACAAGCCTTGATTTAATATCTTTAAGTGATAATTCCTCAATCTTTGAAACAAATTGTCTCAATCTCCTTGAATATCCGCTCATCATTTTTAGTGCCAGCTCAGGATGTTTTTTTATGATTTCTAAAAATCCCTCCCTCGAAATACGCACAAGAGTCGAGTCTTCTAAGGCCATGCAGGATGCGGGGTATACCATAGAGTCAAATATGGCAGCCTCTGCTACAAGATCGCCAAGGCCATGGATATGTAAGATTTGTTCTTTACCGTCAGGAGAGACCTTATAAATCTTAACCTTCCCTGAGACGACAATAAAGAATGCAGTAGCATCAAAACCTTCGGAAAATATCTGTTCTCCCTTATGAACCTTTTTAAAAGAAGTAGAGACCTCAAGGAGGGTTATTTCTTTTTCAGAAAAAGAATTAAATAAGAATACACTCGAAAGAAATTTGCGTATATCCATCTCCAGTTTTATAAATATAACATTCCATGCTGTATCCTGCAAACAAATATAACTCTCACTAACCTTTTCCCGTCATTCCGCACTTGATGCGGAATCCAGACCTTTGTTTTCTCTGGATTCCTGCTTTCGCAGGAATGACAAAAGAGTGTGACAATTGATATTTTTACACGTAAAGAGTAAAAAAATTCCATGAATTTCGATGAGATAATTGCCCTTAGAAAGGCATTTGCTTCTGTAAGGGAGCGGCAGCAGGAGAATATCCCACCTGACCTCGAAGAAAAGATAAAAAGACTGAAGGTCATAAGAGAATCGTCTATTGGGGATGAAGAACTTCTAAAAAGGGCTATAAAAAGGATAGAAGACAATGGCATCAGGGTCTTTACGGCAAAAAGCAAAGATATAAGCGAAGACCCTGAGGAGATTGTCAGATTTGTCAGGGATGAAATCAGGGATTATATAGAAAGTTCCATTATCCCATCATTAAATCCCACCTCCTGTGGCTTTATTACAATATAAGACTGAAACTGAGATAGCTCTCGGTTAACTCACTCTGCACTCCTGCAAAATCTTTTTCTGTAATTTTGTCCCATATCCACCCACTTGCAATGAGAAAGAGAATACTATCTATCCAGGGGACTTCTGACGCCCAGGATGTTTTTTGATGCCACATGGGTGTAGATCATTGTCGTTTGAAGATTTCTGTGGCCCAGCAACTCCTGAATCGTTCTGATATCATAGCCCTTTTCAAGAAGATGGGTTGCGAAACTGTGACGGAGGATGTAATCAGAAACCTGTTTTGATATACCTGCTTGCTGAGTTAAGGAATCTTTCTATCCATTGAAGATATGTCCGCTCTGTGCTGTACGAATAATGTTTTAGCCTTATCAGGCGTCTGGCTTCCTTAAGTATCCCGGAAATATCAAGAAGAGGAAAAAGTTCTAAGGAAAAAGGGGACGGTTCTATTTTCTTGACAAAAGGGATAGGAAATGATAGATTCTGGACATGCCAAGGACAGCAAGGATAGCGCCGAAGGAATACGTATACCATATACTAACAAGAGGCAATAATCGACAGGATATTT
>JACRGU010000150.1 GCA_016212245.1 Nitrospirota bacterium | reverse complement strand
TTGAATTTATTTGTTATTTGGGATTTGTTATTTGGGATTTTTAATATCTTTGTGTTCTCCGTGCCTCTGTGGCAAATTTTTTATAATTTATATATCAAGAAAATAGAGATGGAAAAGAAATACTGTGTATATATATGTAAAGGCTGCGGGATAAATGATGCCCTCGATGTGGAAAGGCTTACAAATGCAGCATCGAAGAAGATACCTTCTTGCAAGACACACGATTTCCTTTGCAGTGATGAAGGGATACGGATTATTAAGGATGATTTGGCAAAGGAAGGGATAAACACGATTGTGATTGCAGCATGCTCCCCCCGTGTGAAATATGAAGAGTTTGATTTTCCTGGAACAATAACAGAGCGTGTGAATATCAGGGAATTCGTTGCATGGAGCCAGCCGCCAAAGACAGAGGACACACAGAACCTTGCATCGGACTATCTTATGATGGGTATTGTAAAGGCGCAGAAAAGCGATTTGCCTCAGCCGAATATCCTTGATGGCATAAGCTCGACAATACTTGTTGTCGGCGGCGGTATAACAGGCATGACATCGGCCCTCGAGGCAGCAAATGCAGGATATAAGGTTGTGCTTGTGGAGAAGGAGGCTCAGCTTGGCGGCTTTGTAAACAAGTTATACAAGAAGATACCAACAAGCGAATTTAAAGAGCCCCTTATAATTAATACAGATATAGATAAACTCATAAAGCAGGTTGAGGGTAATTCTAATATTAAGGTCTATAAATCGGCAAAGGTAGAGAAGACCGATGGACAGCCGGGATTATATGATGTAACAATATCATCAAATTCCACCCCTGAAACAATAAAGGCTGGCGCCATTGTCATGGCAGCAGGATGGAGGCCTTATGATGCAGCTAAAATCGAACACCTCGGCTATGGCAGGCTCAAAAATATTGTAACAAACATTGAATTTGAAGAAATCGCAAAAAATGGCAATGGGAAGATTTTAAGACCATCGGATGGCAAAGAGGCAAAGAGGGTTGCCTTTATTCAGTGTGCGGGACAGCGAGATCCAAATCACCTTCCATATTGCTCATCCATGTGCTGTGTAACATCGCTCAAACAGGCAGGATATGTAAGGCAGAATCCCGATGCATTGGCAATGATATTTTACATAGATATAAGGACGTCGGGAAGGCTCGAGCTTTATTATAAAGAGGCGCAGAATAATCCCGGCATCATGCTTACAAAGGCAGATGTAAAGGCTGTCGGCGATGCAGGGAATGGTAATCTCTATGTTGAGGCAGAGAACTCGCTCCTTGGCGAAAAGATAAAGGCAGAGGCAGACCTCGTTGTCCTTGCAGCAGGTATTGTGCCGGCAACAAGGGAGTCTCAGGAATATCTTGACGGTTTGACACAGGCAGCAGCAAAAGGCGATGAGGCAAAGAAGACGTATCTTGGGTCAACGCAAAAGCCCGAGTTCATCCTGAATCTCAGCTATAGGCAGGGTCCAGAGATACCATCCCTTGAAGATGCTTATGGTTTTGCGGATTCCAATTTCATCTGCTTCCAGTATGAGACAAGAAGGACAGGCATATATTCAGCAGGCTCTGTCAAGCAGCCAATGAATATGATGGAGGCACAGCAGGATGCGGCAGGCGCTGCATTTAAGGCAATACAATGCCTTGACCACATTGCAAAAGGTATTGCAGTCCACCCGAGGGCATGGGACGAAACCTTCCCTGACCCGCTTCTTATCAGATGCACAGCCTGCAAGAGGTGTACGGAGGAGTGCCCATTCGGCGCTATAGATGAGGATGAAAAGGGTATCCCATATTTCAATATCAACCGTTGTAGAAGGTGCGGCACCTGCATGGGTTCATGTCCTGAGAGGATTGTTGCATTCAAGGATTACAGCGTTGATATTATCGGCTCGATGGTCAAAGCAATAGATGTGCCTGAGGAGGAGTTCAGGATAGTGGCATTTATATGCGAAAATGATGCCTATCCTGCACTTGACACAGCAGGAATCAATCGCAAAAATATTGACCCAAGCGTAAGGTTCATTCCCTTAAGATGTCTTGGCGGCATGAATCTTGTCTGGGTTGCAGACGCACTATCGAGAGGCATTGACGGTATACTGCTTTTAGGCTGCAAATTTGGCGAGAATTATCAATGCCACTTTGTAAAAGGGAGCGAGCTTGCAGACTACAGATTAGGCAAGGTTGGCGAGACATTAAACAGGCTTCAGCTTGAGGCAGAGAGGGTTCAGATGCTGCAGGTTTCTATTACTGACTCTGACAAACTCCCTGGATTGATAAACGAGTTTGTCGAAAAGGTCAAGGAGATAGGGCAGAATCCGTTTAAGGGATTTTAGTAGTGCAGTAGGCAATTGGCAGTTGGCAATAGGCAAGAGGCAAACTGCCTACTGCTTACTGCCTACTGCTTTCTTGTATTTGGAGGTTTATAAGTGACAGAGCAGGTGATAATCCCTGATTTGAGTTTTGTTAAGGATATAATCGCCTCCGGCGGCGATACCTTAAAGAAATGCTTCCAGTGCGCTGCATGCTCTGTGGTATGCAGCGTCGCTCCCGACAACAGACCTTTTCCGAGAAAAGAGATGCTCTATGCACAGTGGGGACTGAAGGACAGGCTTTTAAGCAGCCCCGATATTTGGCTCTGTCACAATTGCAATGACTGCACGAAGTATTGTCCGCGCGGTGCAAGGCCTGGCGATGTGCTTTCAGCAATCAGGCAAAAGTTTATCGAGGGGAATTCTATTCCGTCTATTATGGGAAAAATAGCCGCACAGCCAAAGATGACACTGCTGTCGCTTGCAATACCATTTATTCTCTTTTTAGTTCTCCTCGGATTAACAGACCGCCTCCATATACATGAAGGGGAGATAGTCTATTCAAAATTTTTTCCCATACAATACATAGAAGCTGTCTTTATTTCTGCCGTTGGATTGGCTGGTATTGCCTATCTTGCGAGTCTTGTCCGCTTCTGGAAGGGTATGAGCAAAGGCAATGGCAAGGCATATTCAAAGGGGTTTGCCCCTGCTTTTATAGAGGCGCTAATAGAATTCGTTAAACATTCCCGGTTTTCAAAGTGCGGACCGAATGCCGATCGCAGAATCGTGCATATGCTTGTATTCTATGGATTCGCAGGTCTATTCATAACCACAACATGGGTTACCATTTATTATTATTTCTTTAAAAAATATACACCCATTCTATTGTCTGACCCGCTAAAATGGGTTGCGAATATAAGCGCAGCAGCCCTTCTGATAGGCGCTGTTCTCCTCTTTGTAAATCGTTTAAAGGATAAGGGATTTGTATCAAAGGGCTCATCCTTTGACTGGACCTTTGCCATTATAATACTCCTTCTCTGTATCACAGGTATTCTTACAGAGCTTATAAGACTCGCAGATATTGCATTTCTTGCATATCCGATGTATTTTATCCATCTGCTTTTGGTGTTTTATACTATTGTATATTTCCCTTATTCAAAACTTGCACATATTGGATACAGGATGACAGCATTAACTTACTCAAAAATGACAAACAAGGAATTTTAGATTTACGATTTACGATTTACGATTTACGATTTGAATGCCTTTAAAATTGTAAATTGTAAATCGTAAATTCCAAAAATGTATATCTACTTACCCGTAGCTCTAACGAATATTAATGTATTCATACCTGTCGGACTCGGTTTGGCAGTAGGCATACTCTCGGGTCTTTTCGGGGTCGGAGGCGGTTTTCTGATGACACCACTTCTGATAATGCTCGGCATCCCTTCGACAATAGCTGCAGCAACCGGCTTAAACCAGATGGTAGCGGCATCAACCACA
>JACRGU010000152.1 GCA_016212245.1 Nitrospirota bacterium | reverse complement strand
GTATCTTCGGATTAGTTAGATTTAGCGCCTTTGTTATCCCACTCGTCAGTGTCGTCTTGCCATGGTCTACATGCCCTATCGTCCCTACATTTACATGAGGCTTTACCCTCTCAAATTTTGCCTTCGCCATATAACCTCCTTCCTATAATTCCATCCGAGATTCCTTTCGAAACCTCCTCGTAATGTGAAAACTGCATTGTATATGTGGCCCTGCCCTGCGTTTCTGACCTTAAATCAGTGGCATAGCCAAACATCTCTGAAAGTGGAACCTGTGCCCTTATTACCTGGACATTCCCCCTTTTCTCCATATTCTGAATCTTTCCACGACGGGAGTTGAGGTCTCCTATTACATCACCCATATATTCTTCTGGAGTCACAACCTCAACACCCATGATTGGCTCAAGAAGAACAGGCCTTGCCTTTTTTGCAGCTTCTTTAAAGGCTATCGACCCTGCGATCTTGAATGCCATCTCAGATGAGTCAACCTCATGGTATGAACCATCATAAAGTGTTGCTTTAACATCAACAACTGGGTATCCTGCAAGAAATCCTGTCTCAGTTGCTTCTTTTACTCCTTTCTCGACAGCAGGGATATACTCCCTCGGGATTATGCCACCAACTATCTTATTAACAAATTCAAAGCCCTTACCAGCTCCTAATGGTTCAATCTCTATGTACACATGGCCATATTGTCCACGTCCTCCACTCTGCCTGACAAACTTTCCTTCTGCCCTGGATACTGTCCTGATTGTCTCTTTATATGCAACCTGTGGTTTTCCAACATTAGCTCCAACCTTAAACTCCCTCAGAAGCCTGTCAACAATAATCTCGAGATGAAGTTCTCCCATACCGGATATAATCGTCTGCCCTGTCTCCTCATTAAAAGAGACCTTAAATGATGGATCCTCTTGGGCGAGTTTAGATAGCGACTGCGAAAGTTTCTCCTGGTCAGCCTTTGTCTTTGGTTCAATCGCGACAGAGATAACAGGTTCAGGGAACTCCATAGATTCAAGGATAACAGGACTATTTTCGTCACAGAGTGTATCACCTGTGAGTGTATTCTTGAGTCCGACGGCTGCTGCAATATCTCCTGCAGAGACCTCTTTTATTTCCTCGCGCTTGTTTGCGTGCATCTTTAGAAGCCTTCCAATTCTTTCCTTTGTGTCTTTTGTCGAGTTATACACATATGAGCCTGCACTCAGCACTCCTGAATAAACCCTTATAAATGTTAGTTGCCCCACAAATGGATCTGTCATAACCTTAAATGCAAGGGCGGAGAACGGCTCTGTATCACTTGCCATTCTTATTACTTCATAACCATTTAGAGGGTTTTTCCCTGATACAGGCGGGATATCGAGTGGTGAAGGGAGATAATCAATAATAGCATCGAGCAGAAGCTGTACACCTTTATTTTTGAATGCAGAGCCGCATAAAACAGGTGTAAGCTTCATCGCTATTGTGCCTTTCCTTATCGCTGCCTTTATCTCTTCCATACTTATCTCTTCTCCACTTAAGAATTTCTCCATGATATTCTCATCAACATCAGCCAAGGCCTCAAACATCTTCTCCCTGTATTCACGAGTCTGAGGCATAAGCTGGTCTGGGATATCGCCCTCGGTATATTTTGCACCTAATGTTTCGTCATCAAAATATACTGCCTTCATCCTGACAAGGTCTATAGGTCCCCTGAATTCATCCTCAGCCCCTATAGGTATCTGAATGGGAACAGGATTGTCGCCGAGGCGTTCTATCATACTATTTACACTCATAAAAAAATCAGCACCTATTCTGTCCATTTTATTCATAAATGCGATTCTCGGAACACCATACTTATTAGCCTGCCTCCAGACAGTCTCTGACTGGGGTTCAACACCTGACACAGAATCAAAAACAGCAACAGCACCATCGAGCACCCTTAAAGACCTCTCAACCTCGATGGTAAAATCGACATGCCCTGGTGTGTCTATGATATTAATTCTGTGGTCTTTCCAGAAACATGTGGTAGCAGCAGAGGTAATTGTTATACCTCTTTCCTGCTCCTGAACCATCCAGTCCATGACAGCGGTGCCTTCATGGACCTCACCTATCTTGTATGTAACACCTGTATAGTAGAGGATTCGCTCTGTAGTCGTAGTCTTTCCTGCATCTATATGTGCCATAATCCCAATGTTGCGTGTCTTTTCTAACGGAAACCTTGACAAAGTTTTTCTCCTCTACTCGTTTTACCATCTATAATGGGCAAAGGCCTTATTAGCCTCTGCCATCTTATGGGTATCTTCTTTCTTTTTTATAGAAGACCCGGTATTATTAAATGCATCCGATAGTTCACCGGCCAACCTTTCTTGCATCGTCCTCTCGCTTCTGCCCCTCGAGTACTTGATAATCCATCTGAAGCCTAAAGCCATACGCCGTTGAGATCTAATCTCGACCGGGACCTGATAAGTAGCACCACCCACTCTCCTTGGCTTAACTTCCACAACCGGCTTTACATTTTCAAATGCTGTCTTGAATACCTTAAGAGGATCGCTCCCGGTCTTTTTCTTTATAATATCAAAGGCGTCATAGCAGATCCCCTCTGCTATGGACTTCTTGCCACTCTTCATTATTACACTTATAAACTTGCTTACAATCCTGCTGTTGTATTTCGGGTCTGGTAAAATTTCTTTTTTTTCTGCAACTCTTCTTCTCGGCATTCATTACTCCGTTATTTGGGTCTCTTTGCCCCGTACTTTGATCTTCCGCGCCTTCTGTCTGCAACTCCCATGGAATCGAGAGTGCCTCTGATAATATGATACCTCACGCCAGGAAGGTCCTTTACCCTTCCACCTCTTATCATCACAATAGAATGTTCCTGCAGGTTGTGCCCGATGCCTGGTATATAAGCTGTAACTTCCATAGCATTTGTGAGCCTTACCCTTGCAACCTTTCTAAGCGCAGAATTTGGCTTCTTCGGGGTCGTAGTATAAACCCTTACACATACCCCCCTCTTCTGGGGGCAACTCCTTAATGCAGGGCTTTTGGTCTTACTCTCAACCTTTTTACGACCCTGCCTTACTAACTGCGCTACAGTAGGCAACTCTCCTCCATACAATTTTAATCTTTCAGAAATTTCAATTCTATGGGAAAACTCAAAGAGATTACCAGAGAAATCTTCTTTTGTCAAGCAGTTGACTTATATCTTCCTGCGAATTAAAATTAATCTGTGATAAGGGTTTTTTCTATTATTACTTCAATTGTACTATTATATGTCAGTCTTTCTCTTAACCTTTGTGCCTTTAACTCCATAAAGGAAAATAATGAAACAACACTTGTCATAGATGTGTGCAAAGACAATATATCAATAGTCACCCCTTCTGTTGATAAGGCAATTGTACAGGAAGAATTTATTCTGTTTATTCCAGAAGAACATGGTATACCCTATAGACTGGTAATATCTATAATTAAAAATTATATCCCTGACCCCCCTGATAAGCCACCGAGAGTATAATCTTTCGATACCTGTGTTTATATACTAAATCCGAGGAGGTCTTTTTATGCAGATTATAAAGATATTTATCTCTATATGTGTTTTCGTTTTCCTGTGTTACAGTACTGCCTTCGCAGGTGGAGAATGTCCTATGCACAGCAGCATAACCACAGCAGCAACACCTGATGGAAAGTTCGGTCTTCATCTCCAGTATGAATATAGTTATATGAAGACATTAAGGGAAGGCAGGAGTAGCATAAGTCCTGATGAGGTTATAAACAAAAAATGGATGATGGGGAGTAGTTTTAGTGTGCCCACAGAGATGGTGATGCGGAAATATACATTATTAGCTAATTATGTTCCTGCAGAGAGATTCCAATTAATGTTGGCTATACCATATATTGTCAATGATATGGACATGCGGATGAAAGACGCGATGGGGATGATAATGGATATGACGATGGACACTGTTGATGGCCTTGGAGATATAACATTGATGGGTATTTATAACCTCTACAGAGATCTCCCTGACAAGCCGACAAAGAGGGACTCAGGAGGGCTCGGGATAAAGATGCCTACAGGAGAAAATGATGTAAGAACAAAAAATGGTAATTTAGTCCATGCAATGATGCAGCCCGGCACAGGTTCCTGGGATCCGATATTTCTCGTCAATGCGATGCATATAATGAAATCAGTATCGTTTCACTTCAATGGCTCATACCATCTTGCTACTAAAGGTGATGAGGGATATGAGTTTGGAGACATGATAAGTGCAGATCTTATTGCCCGTTATCAGGCACTGGATTCTATCAGTCTCGGACTTGGATTGAATTTTATACATGCTGGAAGAGACAAAGACCATGATGGGAAATATTCAAAACCTGCAACTTCTATGATAGACAACACTGAGAATACTGGTATCACAGCATTCTATCTGAGTCCTGAGATTCAGGTAAGATTCCTTAACACAGGTGGTAGCCTGTTGCTGCGTTTCCAGAAACCGATACACCAAGATGTAAATGGTATTCAACAGGTCGTTAACTGGAGGACAATGGCATCATTAATGTGGGTTTTCTGATTTCAAGGAGAAATGGAGAATCAGGTGCTGCCTGAGTATTAACAACTAACCTTTAAAGGAGGTATAAAAAATGAGACCCCTGAAATTCATGCTGATTGTTTCTTTTGTATTTGCATTTACACTGACAATGACAGGATTTGTCATTGCTGCTGAGGAAAAATGTCCTTTCTGTGGTATGAAAATGGAGGGAAATGAAAATACTGCTTATGAAATTACGACTCCAGATGGAAAGACAACGACATACTGCTGCCCACACTGCGGGCTATGGGTGCACGCAACTGAGAAGGATAAAGTGAAATCAGCTAGGGCAAGATGCTTTATCATGGGTGAATGGATGGATGCTTCAAAAATGGTTTATCTTTTCAATAGCTCTGCTGTGCCTGCATGCTCACCGAGCTGGATTGCCTTTGGCAAAAAGGGTGGTGCAGAAAAATTCCAGAAAGGCTTTGGTGGAACTATTTATACCTTTGACGAAGCTATTAAAGAAAGACCCAAACATCCAAAGGCCATGGAGATGGAAAAAGGGATGGAAATGAAGCATTAACTTAAAGAGGCATCGGTGGAAGGTGAGCGAGGCAGAATGAAAGAAAAGAAGGCAGCACCTGATGATTAAAACTACGGGTTCAATAAGCAGAACTGGCTTTCGCTTACTACGATATTTTTCGACAGTTCTAAGCCTTATAAAGGCGAGGCATTGTATCTTCGCTCATTCTCGGTCGTTCCGACCTCCGAGGATTTTGCCTCTGATGTTGCTCAAGCCAGCCCTGCTTATTTTTGGGTTATTACTATTTCCCTCGTCACTTTCATATGCAGACCAGCACAGGGAAGAATGTGAGCTCTGTGGCATGTGGATTGATCAGTATATGAGCACCCGGCATGTCATCACCTTAAAAGATAATACAACTAAAAGCTTCTGCGGTATTGCCTGTGCGGCAAAATATCTGAACGAGCATAAAGGAAGAATAAAGGATGTAAAGGTTGCTGATTTTCTTACAGAAAAACTCATTGATGCATATAAGGCATATTATCTTGAAGGAAGTGATATACCTGGTCTGATGAGTTACATAAGCAGGATTGCCTTCTCCACAAGAGGTAAGGCTGAAAAGTTTCAAAAAAAACATGGTGGTAAGATTATTACATTCGAGCAAGCATTTAAAAACCAGCTTTCGAACCCATCATCTGATGTTGAAAAAAAGCCAGTAGAGGTCAAACCTCGTGATAAATGCCCTGTCTGTGGTATGTTTGTAGCAAAATACCCGAAATGGATTGCACAGATTATATTTAAAGATGACACATATGCTGTCTTTGATGGAGCAAAGGATATGTTCAAGTATTATTTCAATATGAACAAATACAATCCATCTAAAAGGGGATCTGACATCTTTGCAATTTATGTTACAGAGTATTATTCTACAAATTTGATGGAGGCAGAAAGATTGTTTTTTGTTCAGGGAAGTAATATCTACGGACCTATGGGAAAAGAACTTATCCCGATTGCTACTGAAAAAAGGGCGATGGAATTTTTAAATGACCATCATGGTAAAAAAATCCTCAGATTCAATGAGGTAACAATGGAGGAGCTCAAATAATTGCGCAGGTCATCCATCTTTTTCTTACTAACTGCACTGAAGATACTAATAATAATCGCTCTCTTTGTCCACTCGCGCATCGAGCTTTCTAACCGTATGACTCTGTGGAAAGACCTTGAAGGGATTGTCAGTACACTGAAGTTAACAGATATGGCCTTATTTACAGATGCAAGATATGCACGACACCCAACACAGGCAGATCTATTTTCTGCATTTCAGGATTATCCAGGTTCTATCGAACATTTTCCGACAGGCACAATTGTTCCCCCACCTGAATTTGATTCGGTAGAAACAGTAATAAAGATAAAATGAAGGGCAATGAAAATATTTTCACCCTCCCCTACATCCCCTCCCGTCAAGGGAGGGGAATTTATAGATATCCCCGCCTCCCCTTGTCGGAAGATACTCCTTACTTCCCTCTCCCCTTGCGGGAGAGGGTTAGGGTGAGGGGGTGGATTTAAAATGGGCATCGAGAAACATAGAAATATCCTGGATTACACGCTTCTATCCCTTCTGAGGAGAAAGTTCAAAAACATAGGGATCATACTCGTTTTTACCTTTGTGATCTTTATAGTCGGTTCTATCCTCTTTCTTTCATACTCATTCAAACGAGAGGCATACCTCATCCTTAAAGGCTCACCTGAGATCGTTGTGCATAGGATGATGGCTGGAAGGCATGAGCTTACACTTCTGAGCTATATGAAGGATATTATAGAGATTCCAGGTGTATCAAAAGTAGAACCTCGCTATTGGGGATATTACTACGACTCCATGACAAAGGCTAACTACACCATCCTTTCTATGGGAGAGACTGTAATGAAGACCAGTAGGTTACTCAAAGGACGATTGCCTGAGATCAACGAGAAGAATTCTGCTGCAATAGGCAAGGGTGTTGCCAGAGCAAGATTTATAGATATAGGCAATGTTTTTTCACTTCAGTCTGCGGATGGGAGTCAGATGGTTTTTAATATTGTAGGGATTTTTGAAACAGATTCAGAACTGATGACCGCTGACCTTATTGTATTAAGTGAGAGTGATTTTAAAAGGTTAGTCAAAATGCCTGAAGGGATGGCAACAGACCTCGCAATATATGTTTATAATGAAACAGAAGCACTAACTGTTGCGAGGAAGATAAGAGAACGATTCCCTGATTCCCGACCTATCCTCAGAGACGAAATCATCAGGACATATGATGCTGTCTTTGGATGGAGAAGCGGGCTGGTCTTGACACTTTTCATCGGTGCATTGGCAGCTTTTATTATATTAGCATGGGATAAGGCAACAGGGCTCAGTGCTGAAGAAAAACAGGAGATCGGCATCCTTAAGGCAATCGGATGGGAGACATCAGATATACTCGAGATGAAGTTCTGGGAAGGACTTGTTATTTCATTAACCTCTTTTCTGCCTGGAATAATCTTAGCTTATCTTCATGTATTTTTCTTTGGTGCCTCACTATTTGCTCCTGCCCTCAAGGGATGGTCTGTTATATATCCTGAATACAGGCTTGCTCCATTCATCAACTTTTATCAGGTAGCTACACTTATGGCAATAACTGTAATTCCTTATATCGCATCAACCATTATCCCTTCATGGAAGGCATCAATTACCGAACCGGATATTGTGATGCGAGGATAATAATGGATAATAATGAACCGATAACCCTGTCATTCCTGCGGAAGCAGGAATCCAGAAGCACGACCTTTCTGGATTCCGCATCAAGTGCGGAATGACGTAAGAGGACTGTCAATGTCCACCGAAATAATAATAGAGACAGCAAACACTACAAAGATATTCAATAAAGAGAAACCTGATGAGGTCATAGCTGTAAATGATGTTTCGATTAAGATCAATAGAGGAGATTTTGTAGTATTTAAGGGACCGAGTGGTTCAGGTAAAACTACACTTCTATCTATGATTGGATGTATGACAAGACCGACCTCAGGAAGTATATATGTTAAAGGCAAGGATGTATCCCACCTGCCTGAGAGATTTATGACAATGATTCGAAGAAATACCTTTGGCTTTATATTTCAACAGTTTCACCTGATTAAGGGAGTCAGTGTTTGTGAAAATGTAATGCTTCCCCTCTACCCTACTGACATAAAACCCTCAAAACTCAGGAAAAAGGCTGAAGAAATACTCCACAACCTCGGCATGGAGGGCCGAAAGGATTTCCCCGTCCAGAGACTATCTGGCGGAGAACAGCAGAGGACAACAATTGCGAGGGCATTGATTAACGACCCTGATATTATATTAGCTGACGAACCCACGGCACATCTGGACACTAACCTATCAGAGGAATTCCTATCAATAATGAGGGGGTTGCAGCAAGAGGGTAAGACAATTTTGATTGCTACTCATGACCCGCTTGTTTATGAAAAAGACTATATAAACCTGATTATCGAGATGAGGGATGGAAGGGTCAAGAATATCATAGGGAAGCAATAGATGTTTCTACATCCCGGTATTATCGCCTTAACCATCGGCTCTGGCATTGTGCTCCTGCTTATCTTATCTGCTGCATTGCTTGGCATAAGAATACTGCGTAGATGGGATATAAAAAGCAGTTCAGAAGAGCAGCTTTCTCTCGAAAGGAAGACATATTTAGTTTCAATACTCGTGCAATATGCATTATCGTTCGAGATTCTTTCTGTCTTCCTTTTTATCTATACCGCAGATGATATCCATACACTCCTTGTTGGTGCGATGTGTGCAACAGGATCATTAAATGCGAATTCTTACGGGTTTCCAACACTCTATGCTAAGATTGTCACATTCTTTGTTTCAGCCTCATGGATCGCCATAAACTATTTAGACAATAAGGCAGAAGATTACCCTCTTATAACGATAAAATACAAACTTCTGATAGGGATTGTTCCTATAGTGCTGGCTGAGTCTGCATTGCAATTACAGTATTTCCTTAATATCAATCCGAATGTGATTACCTCATGTTGCGGAACCATGTTCAGTGAGGAAGGAAAGGGGATTGGAAGTTCCCTCGCGTCACTCCCAATACTACCAACAAAGATCACATTTTATTCTCTGTTGACCATCCTGCTTGTGAATGGTATAGCAGTATCCAGGACACCGATAAAACCATTTACATATCTCCTTTCTATCTCATCTCTTCTTTTTTTTATTGTGTCCATTATATCAATCATCACCTTCATTTCGCTCTATTTCTATCAACTTCCAACACACCACTGCCCGTTTGATATCCTCCAGAAGGAATATTATTATGTCGGCTATCCACTTTATATCTCTCTCTTCAGTGGAATCTTCTTTGGAATGATGGTAGGCTTTATTGAGCCTTTTAAAAAGATATCATTATTGAGAGAGACGATATTGCAGACCCAGCACAGATGGTCGTTATATGCGATTATAGGAGCTGTTATATTTGCCCTGATATCCACAGCACCTATGGTTCTACTTCCTTTTACATTAGAAGGATATTAGCCAGCATTATGATATAATAAATAACTTTTGCATATTATGAACCTGAAATACCTGGTACATATTGGGACTGTAATATTAATTCTGGGGCTACTGTTCGGATGCAGTGGAAGAGAGAGATATGGACAGGGAATCAGTAAGGATGCACCTCTTGTAAAAGTCAAAGAAATCTATCTTAACCCATCACTTCAGGGTAAGGTCGTAAATCTCGATGGTGAGATAGTAAGCCAGTGCTTCAGTGTTGGCTGCTGGTTTTTTTTGAAGGATGAGACAGGTGCGATTCTTATAGATTTAGCACCGAATCTCTCTATAACCACAAAAAATAAAATAGGTAGGAAAGTAAAGGTTACAGGTAAGGTTGTCAAGACAGGTGAGTATAAGATAATAGCAAAGGGGGTTGAGATAGACTGAGATGGAATTTTTAAGACTCGCAGCAAAATATATATCCCGACAGAGGGTACGAACTATTCTTACCATGTTTGCAGTAGCCATATCCATAGCCGCACTCTTCTCTATCCTCTCTTATACAAAGGGGTTCGAAAAAAGGATAGGTAGGGAGCTACACAGGGTGGGTATAGATTTCATGATTGTTCCAGTCGGATGTCCTTACGAGGTCGCATCACTCATCTTGAGTGGAGTGGTTACGACAAAGGTCTATGATGAATCCATTGTGCCACTGATCAGAAAAACTGAGGGTATTGAATTAGCATCTCCTATGCTTGCTGCACGACTGCCAAATCCAATAAAGGAAAGAGTAGACATTGTATACGGCTATGAGATGGACTATATAAAGAAAATCAAGCCTGAGTGGAAGATTAATGGTAAGATACCTTCTGGCTTTGTAAGTGATGATGTAATAGTAGGCTCAGAATTAACAGAAAAGGATGGATTAAAGATCGGTGATAAAATGGAATACCCGAATATCGGTAAGACCTTTACTGTTGTTGGCATCCTCGAAAAGACAGCGAGTAATGATGATGCATTTATATTTACGCATCTCAAGGTAGCACAGGAGGTATTGATCAAGACAGCAAAACTTCCAGTGCAAAAGTCAACCGATCCCCTTTCATGCTGTAATCTGATAGGTTACATCTTTCCCGAGCCGATAACCGGTGTAGCTGTTAAATTAAAGGACCCCGCACTCTTCGAGCAGGTTGCAGATAAACTCAATAAAAATCTGCCTGGTATTCAGATAGTCACTATAAGTCAGATAATGCAGAGGCTCGCAGACCTTGCAGCCTCTGCCAGGGTGCTCAGTCTCGCTATAGTAGCCATCGCCCTTTTGATAAGTGCAGGAGGTGTTATGAATTCTATCCTAATGGCGGTTTTTGAACGCATCCCTGAAATAGGCATAATGAGGGCTATTGGTGCATCGAAGGCAGACATATTTAGGATAGTTATTGAGGAAAGCATTCTT